>CAYGTG010000675.1:3350-5013 GCA_964352485.1 uncultured Nannocystaceae bacterium
GCCAAGAAGGGGGTTCGGATCGAACGCGCCGAGGCCCCGGTTGGCGAACAGGCGCCGGTGCTTGCGATGCTGCAAGCGGAGCTCGACCGCAACTTCGCGCAACTCCGTGCGGACGCGATCGAGGAACCGGCCTACTACCTGGGGTACGAACTCACCGATCGGACGGAGCTGTGGATGGTGGCCGAAGGCGGCGCCATGCTCCGCAATCAGATCGACCGAGACCGAGCCGTCGACGTGGATGTGCGAGTGGGCTCGGAAAAGCTCGACAACTCTCACGCGGTCGATGGTGACTACGGGCCCGGCAATGGTCTCGGCTCGGGTCTGCCGGTCTCCCTTGGAGATGACGACCTGTCCTTGGCGCAGGGGCTTTGGATCGACACCGACGCGCAGTATCAGCAAGCCGTCGCTGCGTATCGCGAGGTGTTGAGCATGGAGCAGCTGCGGAGCGAAGCGGAAGGCGAGGCTCATCCGGACTTCTCACTCGGCGAGCCGCTGCAGCATGTGGAGCCGGAGGCTTCGCTCGACCTCGGGGCGCTGCAGACGAAGTACCGGCCGCTGCTGGCCGAGGTCTCCGCCGAGCTGGCCGCGGACGACGCGGTCCTGCAGAGCACCGTTTCAGTGTCCGCGGTGGTGGACAACACCTATCTCGTCGACAGCCATGGCAATCGCGTGCAGACGGCGAGCACCCGGCTGCGCATCCTCTTTGGCGCGGTGGGCCAAGCCGACGACGGGATGATGCTTCAGCGGACCGCTTCGTTCGAAGCTCACCTTCCGCAGCAGCTGCCCTCGGCCGAGACATTGCGCGAGACCGCGACGCGGCTGCGCGAGGAACTCGTTGCGCTCCGCAAGGCGCCCATCGCCGACCCCTACACCGGCCCGGCGATCCTCGAGGGGCGGGCCGCCGGGGTCTTCTTCCACGAGATTTTCGGCCATCGTCTCGAGGGACACCGCCAAAAAGACGACCTCGAAGGGCAGACCTTCACCGAGATGCTGGGCCAGCAGGTCCTGCCCAAGTTCCTCGACGTCATCGACGATCCCACGGTTTCGATGCTCGGTGGCGTTCCGATGTCCGGGCACTACTTCGTCGACAACGAAGGCGTGAAGTCGCGGCGCTCGGTCTTGGTCGATCGCGGCAAGCTCGAGGGGTTTCTGCTCAGTCGCTCGCTCGTCTCCCCATTTCGCGAAAGCAATGGGCACGGCAGGCGAGAGCCTGGCAACCAGGTGGTGGCGCGGCAGGGCAACCTGATCGTCAGCTCGCGTCGATCGATGAGCACGGGCGCGCTGCGCAAGGCGCTGATCGAAGAGGTCAAGCGTCAGAAGAAGCCCTATGGACTCGTGTTCAAGGATATCGAGGGCGGCTACACGATCACCGATCGCAGCGGGCCCCAGGCGTTCAAGGTGCAGCCTCTGATGGTCTACCGGGTGTATCCAGACGGCCGCCCAGACGAGCTGGTGCGTGGGGTCGAGATCGTGGGCACGCCGCTTTCGGCGTTCGAAACGATTGTCGCCACCGACGACACGCCCGGCATCTTCAACGGGATGTGCGGCGCGGAGTCCGGGTGGGTCCCGGTCAGCGCGGTGAGCCCCTCGCTCCTGCTTCGAGGAATCGAGATCGAACGCGCCGCCCACGATCGGGATCGGCCGCCCCTGCTCGACCCGCCGC
>CAYGTG010000676.1:0-4710 GCA_964352485.1 uncultured Nannocystaceae bacterium
GTTTGCCGAACTGGTCCGGCAGCACGACCGGGGCCACAACCTGGCCGCGCTGTGGCATGCGTTGCGCCCCCCCCTGCGAGACTGGGCCCGAGCGCTCCCAGTCCAATTCGAGTTCGTCCGCGCGTTCGGAGACTGAGACCGCGGCACAGTCCGATTGCAGCGCGCAGGGACAACCGGCTCATTGCGGGCCGGGAGCTTCCATTCTCGCTTCGCATCGTCCTGCTCCCAAGCCGCACCGTCTCCAAGCGACTGGGCGAACATCACGGGCTCGACCTGCGCAATTGCTTGCCGGCGAAGCCCGTGGTCTCGATCGTACGCGCTGCTTCTCGGGCTCGCATGATCGCGAACAACGCCAGGCCCACCAACGCCGCCGCAATGCATAACAACGCGAGGTTCGTAGGGGCGATGATGGGCGCACGGACGAAGCGTATCTCTTGACCTACGACGATGACTGGCTCCATCAAAGGCCGAACGACCGGCTTCAGCCCGAGCACGGCGGCTCCCACCCCCGCAAGCAACGCGGTGCTCCTCCACCACTGTGCACCGGCCATCCCACCCGCGGCCAGGAGCGCAAACCCGGCCAACGGCAACACCCCCGGCGCAGCCTCATCGGCAAAGTCTCTGCCAAAAACCCAGACGATGGACATCAAAAAGGGGGCGATCGCAGCGGTGCTGACGACCCAACACCATCCGGATCGGCGATTCTCTCGAATGAGTCCCGCTCCGATAAAGACATAGCCAAGCACCAGGATCAAGCCGCCGACCACAGCCAGCGGGATCTGGAGTTCGTCTGGCACGGGAATGCTGATGCGAACGGCCAACAGCGGACCCACGGAAGCGGGCGACGGCATTCCGCTCACTTCGCGTGCTCTCCTTCGGAGCTCTTCGTTGGAGCGTCGGCGAGGCGCACGGCCGCAAGACACGGTGACGTAGCGCAAGAAGCGATGAAGACCGTTGGCATCAAGCCAGGGACGAACGCCAAGCGCCCGATTTCTCGCCACGCATGACCAGAATCACCCAAGACCCTGACATCAGGGTCCTTTATGGGTCCTCCACCTCATCCCTCTTTTCTGTTTGAACCGACTCCTTTTGCGCGCGGCGAAGCGTCGCCAGACTTCAACCTCGAACGCCGAGGCCAAAGCGCCCACAGCCACAGCGGGGCAAAGGCGACGAGTTCCACGAGCATCACGTAGGCACCGCGGGCCGACAGCAGCCCGGCGCCGATCGGTGAGACGGGGATGGGTCGCCAAGGTGCGAAGTATCGGGTGTCGTCGAGGGGCCACAGCAGGGCGATGCCGCGTCCTCCGTCGGTCAACGTGTCGAGCAGACCGTGCGAGACGACGACGCCGAACACGAGGCTAAACACGAACGGACGCGATGCGCCGGCCCTCCTGGGCAGCGCGGCCAGCAGCCCAGCCAGCAGCAGCGCGGTCGCAATCGCGTGGGAGGCTCGGCGGTGACGAAACGGGGCCTCGTAGGGAGCGACGAACGCGAAGGCCACGACATCGAGATCGGGCGCCAAGGACAGCAGGCTCAGGCCGGCGGCTGCGGCGGGAAAGCTCAGGCGCACCGCCGTGCGGCTCGACAGAAGTCGCCCCGCCGTCAACCCAACCGCGATGTGTCCGAGGCCCGCCACCTACTGAGACTACGCCGATCGGCGCATCCAGGTGGGTGCGTCCAACGCGGCCGCGCCAGGCGGCTCAACCCGCTCCGACGACGGCGACAAACTCTCCGAGTCCTTCGTAGACCTCACCGCCGGCCGCGATGTGGAACTCCACCGCGGCCTTCGCGACTTGAAGCTTGTCCGAGCAGGTCTTCCGCATGACTTCGACGACGCGCTCCGTCTTGGCATGCTCCAAGCCAGCGGCGAGGCCCTGGACACGCTGCGGGAACTGATCCCGGGCGCGTTGTTGCTCGAACGTCGGCTCCGCGCCTTTGTCCTCGAAAGCCGCCTGCTCGAACTGTTCCGCCAGTCTGCAGCCACTCTTTCCAGCCACCTCATCCTGCTTGGAGGGTCCACAACCCGCGAGAGACGCCAGGGACAGCGCTCCGACGAGGACGCACCACTGACGGACAGCCCGCCCTGCCGGGTTGGTGATGTTGGTGCAAGAGATTCTCGGCATGGTACGCATCGAGAGGAGGACGAAGCCCGTCCTCCGGATTTCTCGCTGCGGGTTCAAGAAGAGCTTCAAAATCGCGATATCGATGCGCTATTTTTTCTTGGGGTCCCCAGGATCCGCCGTCAGCAAGAGGGCTCCGGGGTCGATCTCCAGGCGACTTCGCAGCGCATCGAGCAGGGCCTGTACGCCAAGCCCATCGTGACCGACACCATCGAGAAGCGCCTGATGAAAGTCCTCCATCACCGCGTCCCGCGCCCCGGTCAGCCAACGCGCAGCGGTGGAGGTGTGCACGCCCAGCGCCCGCCCCATCTCGGCGAAGGTCTGCCCGCGCACAAAATAGTGCTTAAGCGCGGTGCGCTCGCGGTCGGTCCGAGCGCGGTACGCGATGCGAAACGCAAGGACGAAACGATCGCGTCGCTCCTGCTCCAACATCCGCAGCTCGGGCGTGCTTCGGGCGATCGGGTCGCAGAACGCGTCGACGGCCTCAGGCGTTCGGGCCGCGCTGCGGTGGCTGTCCAGCGCGATGCGTCCAGCCACCATCCGCAGCCACGACCCCAGGGAGCCACGGCCTTGGTACCCGGCGAGGGCCGCAGGGTCTCCGGTCAGGACGCGGACCCGAGTGCGCTGTGCGAGCTCGTCCGCTTCGATCGACGATCGCGCCGCGACCCTCGTGGCCTGGCTACGGATAATCTCGTCGAGCAGTCCCAAGGCGACCACGTCTCCCTCCAAGGCGTAGGCCGCGATGGCGAGGTCGCCGGGTCGGCTCACGGGGTTGGACTCGGCCCGCGCGAGCGCACGTCCGAACGCGTCGGGGTTCGGTGCCAGCTGTGGTCTCGCCCCGAGTGCTTCGGACCACAGCGCGTCGACGGTTGCACGCTCGAGCGTGGGCTGGGCACCTCCCAGCCTCTCGACGTACGCACGCCACGGGCTCACCTCCACCCCAGGAGCGTCGTATGAGCCCATCGAGCGCGTCAACCCCCTGCCCCGCCGCGGCGCAGTTGGGCCGCTACGTCGACGGGGCCCTCCCGCACTCCGAGTCTCTCGAGATCCAGGCGCACCTCGAGCGATGCCAAGACTGTCGCTGGCTGTGCTCGACCCCTGGGACCCCTGCGCGAGACAGCAACGCCTCTGCAGACGCCCTGTGGACCGCGGGTGTTCGACCGACACTGCCCGGCACGATGCTCGACCGCTACCGGGTCGAGGGCGAGATCGGTCGCGGCGGGATGGGGATCGTCCTTCGCGGATTCGATACGCGGCTTGATCGAGAGGTCGCCATCAAGTGCGTTCATGTCCCGCTGGCGATCGACCACGCGCGATGGACGGAGCGCTTCCACAACGAAGCCCAGGTCCTCGCGGCCGTCGCCGACGAGCACGTCGTGAAGCTCTTCGATATCGGCGAGTCGGACGGCGTCGTGTTCATCGTGATGGAGCTTGTCCGCGGCGAATCTCTGCGCCGCTGGTGCCAAGGCCGCCAGACCGCGCAGATCACCGGGATGCTTGGCGTCCTTGCCCGGGCGATCGACACGCTGCACAGCGGTGGCTGGATTCACGGCGACATCAAACCCGACAACGTGATGGTGACGACCGAGGGCAGGCTGCGCTTGCTCGACTTCGGACTCGCGCGCGCGCTGCACTCGTCGGCCGCCAGCACCGCCGCAAGGGCGCCGGGGACGCCAGCCTACATGGCACCCGAGCTGCGCTTAAGCGGGGTCGCAACCCCGCAGACCGATCAGTATGCGTGGGGAGTGACGGCCTTCGAGATGCTCACCGGCGCCCGGCCGAGCCCGGCGATGACGACCCCTCGGCTTCACAACCCGGCGCCGCATCGCAGCTTGTGGCCGAAGCCTCACCCAGCTTCGCGTGTGGTCCGAGCCGCAGTCGAGCGCGCGCTGCATGCAAGCCCGCAGCGCCGTCATGCCACGATGGACCGGGCCGCAGCAGCCCTGCGCGGACGAGGGTGGAGCTGGGCCGCGCTTGCAGCCATCCCCGCCGCCGCCATGGCGTTCCTTTTGGTATCGCCGGGACAACCTCCACTCTGCCTCGATCCGCTCCTCGCCGCCCAACCCCGCGACGACGCACGCTTCGACCGAGAGGCGAAGCGCTGGTCCGCGAGCTGGGCGCAGGCTGCAGCCAACGCGTGTGCGGACACAACAAACGCGACCGAGGCCGCGGCTCGCCAAGCGTGTCTTCAATCGGTCGGGCGCGAGTTTCGATCGCTCACCTCGGGCTCGAGCCCTGTGGAAGAGAGCGAGCGCGTGGGCCTGCTCCAGTTGCCCGATCCGGCCGACTGCGCCACGCCGGACTCCGGACTGCGCCGCGGACTGCCGCAGGCCCCCGCCGCCATCGCCTCCCAGGTCCAAGATGCACGAGACGCGCTCGCGACCATCCGCAACGGACTCCTCCGGGGCGACAACGAGGCCGTCGTCCAAGACTGTGAGGCCTTGGAGGCGGACGTGGAGGCGCTGGACTTTCCGCCCCTGCTGGCCGACGTGCGGCTGCTCCGGGCCCGCGCCGAGGGAAGGTTGCGAAGGTTCGAGGACGCCCGCGCATCACTTCAGCGTGCCGTGGTGTTGGCAGAGGGTGCGGGCGA
>CAYGTG010000676.1:4720-5007 GCA_964352485.1 uncultured Nannocystaceae bacterium
GCTCGCACGCGTATCGCTGGAAGGACGACAAGCGCACGACCACACCGCCGCCGCGTCGGCGATTCGATTTGCCGACGCATCGCTCGAGCGTTCGGGCCGTCCCCCCTCGCTGGTCGCGAAGCACGCGATGGTCATGGGAGCCTACTACAGTGAGATCGAGGACGATCGACGTGCGAGCGCCGCCCTAAACTTCGGAGTCGAGCGCGTTCGAGAGCTTCACGGAGATCACACTCTCCACTACGCCGAGGCCCTCAACATTCTTGGCGCGCACCGGGCACGAATCGGCG
>CAYGTG010000677.1:0-4984 GCA_964352485.1 uncultured Nannocystaceae bacterium
CGTGTATGTCGAGCTGGCGGAGAGAAGGCGAACACTCGGCCGCGGCGGTCCGAAGCGCCCCAAGCGGCTGTACATCGTGCACCGCAGCGGCGAGGTCCGGAGCGTCGTCGAGGGTCGCGAGGGCTACAGGCTGCACAGCCTGACCGGACCCCCCGAGGGCCCGTGGCTGGCCACCGACATCTACGGCAGGGTTGGACGACTGCACCCCGACGGCCAAGTGCTCTCGGACGCACACGGCAGAAACTGGGGCTCGCGCTCAGAGCGATGGATCCCGATGCGACACATCCCCTCAGGCGTCGCGTTCGTCCATGACGGGCGGCTGACCTCGGTGACACTCACCGATCTGGAGGGACCCCGATGAGTCCGATGGTCAAGGCGATCTGGCGCGCGGCCGCACCGGGCCGCTTGGGAATGTTTCTCGCCATCCTCACGGTCCTGACGCTGGCTCGATTGGGCGGCGCGGTGAGCGAGGGCGACCGGTGGGTCGGCAGCGAGTCGCAGGCGACGGTCTCCGTCATCGTGCTGTGGCTGGTGCTCCCGGTGTTCGTGGCGATGCTCGCCACCGCGCTGCTGCGGGGCGAACACGCACCGTGGTCCTGGGGCTTGGCGCGCCCGATCTCTCGGTTTCGGCTGATCGGCTCGCTCGTCGCGCTCGACGCAGTGACGATCGCCGCGTGCATGCTCGTCGCTTCGATCGTTCTCGGTGGATTCGGGGGGATGTGGGGGATGCTCGGCGGCGGTCTCGAGACCGCCGCAACGCCTGTATTCGCAGGCCTGTACGCCGGCCTCTACATGCTGGGGGCGATCACCGGCACCCGCACGTCCTCGACCGTGCGCGCGGCGGCGGCGGCGGTCGGCATCCTGACGATGTTGCTCGTCTCGCTCTGGTCGCTGGCATCATGGGCAGCCCAGCACGCGCTCGACCCGTTCGGCTTGCACGAGCCCTGGGACGATCTGTACATCATCTACGGGCTCCAGACGTGGAGCGCCCACAACGCGCTTTGGGAGCCGCACACGTGGTGGGTGCTGTCAGGAATCCTGATCGCGGTCGCGGCGATCGGCGGCACCACCTTGGCGTTCGTACGCTCGGCTCAGCTCGTGCCCGCCCCGGCGCGATGGTGCCGACTCATGGGCCCGACGCTCGGGATCGTCTGCCTCTCGGCGGTCCTGTTCGTCGCGGGCTCGACCCTCGCGTATCTCACCGCGCCTGCGGAGGCCAAAACGGGGCACATCACGATCCGCGTGACCCCGCGCGTCGTCGACCCTGATCTGACCGCGGAGACGGTACGCTTTCGCTTTGACGGTGGCGCCGTGCCGCGGAGGCGGTCGTACACGGCCTTCGCGAAACGGCATCACGGGGTGTGGACCCTCGCGAACCTCTCAGCAGGCCACTTCGAGGCCTGCGTGGGGAGCAAGCTTCGTCTTCCCCTTCACGCTGGGGGCGCCCAGGTCCGCCGCGTCGAGCACTGCGAAGCTCTCGTCGTGACCGACGAACCGGTCCAGGCGCTCACGATCGAGGTGGGGGACCGCCGCTCGCCGGGCACCTCCCGCTCCCGGTCGAGTGCTGCTTGGACAGGTCCCTGATCGGGTTGTTGCGGGGGACGCACGGCTGCTTCGGCGGGAGCGCCGGCCGCTTCGCCGCGGAGGCCGACGTTGCGCATGGTTTCAGCGCGCTCAGGGAGGGGAACGACGAAGGCGCGCCGTACAACCTGGGGCGAGCATAGACCCCGGGGGATTTCACCGCGGCACGCGCTCAACCTCCTGCTAGGGTCCGGGCATGGGGTTCGCTCTCTTCGCGCTGTCGGCGGTGTTGCTGTCGGCTCCCGTCTCCACGGCGGCTGAGGGCTCCACGGCGGCTGAGGGCTCCACGTCCAGCGATCCGCTCGCGGTCACCTCGGTCACGCTCGACAACGGCTTTCGCGTGTTCCTCACCGAAAACCACGAGCGTCCCGAGGTGTTCGGCGCGGTGGTGGTCAACACTGGAGCCAAGAACGACCCGGCCGACAACACCGGGATGGCGCACTACCTCGAGCACATGCTGTTCAAGGGCACCACCTCGCTGGGCACGACCGATTGGGCGGCCGAGCAGCCCCACCAAGCCCGGATCGTCGATCTCTACGACCAGCTCGGTCAGGCCGATGACGACGCTCGGGCGGCGATTCAAACCCAGATCCAGGACGAGGTTCGCAAGACCTACCCGTATGTGGTCCCCAACGAGCTGGACCAGATGCTGCGGCTGCTCGGAGGGCGGGGCGTCAACGCGTTCACGTCCTACGACGAGACCGTCTATCACAACACGTTCCCCGCCTCGCAGGTCCAGCGGTGGCTCGAGATCTATGCGCACCGGTTCAACGACCCGGTGTTTCGCCTGTTTCCCAGCGAGCTCGAGGCGGTCTACGAGGAGAAGAACATCGCGCTGGACACCACCGGCTACACCGCGTTTCGCAAGGCGCTCCGGGCCGTGTTTCCCGAGCATCCCTACGGGGGCACCGACATCCTCGGCGAGATCGAACACCTCAAGCGGCCGTCGCTGTCGGCGATGCGCGCGTACTTCGAGACGTACTACGTGCCGCAGAACATGGCGCTGGTCCTCAGTGGTGACTTCGAGACCCAGGAGGTTCTGGTGCTCGTGCGCCGCACGTTCGGCACCTGGGAACGAGGCGCCGATCCTCCGCCGACCCCGGGTGTGGTCAAGCCCTTCGAGCGCCATGAAAAACTCTCCATGCGGGCCACGCCGATTCGCGCCGGCGTGGTGGCCTACCGGACCCTCCCGGAGCGCCATCCGGACTTCGCCGCGCTGGCGGTGATTCGCCAGCTGCTGTCGAACCCGCAGCGCAGCGGGCTCGTCGACCGGGCCTCCGATGGTGGCAAGCTGCTGTATGCGCTGCATCTTCCGGCCGACTTTGCGGACCACAACCTCGACGCGGTGATCTACGTGCCGCGCATCGTGACGCAGTCGTTCCGAGGCGCGGAGCGTGTCGCCTCGGCGCCGTTTGAGGCGCTTGCTGCCGGAGAGTTCGACGAGGCCACGTTTGCGGGCATCAAGGCGGGGCTGCTCAACGACGAGGCCCGCCGGCTCGAGAGCAACGAGGCGCGGGCGCTGGCGGTGGGGCACGCCTTCGTCGCCCACGGCGATCGCGGATGGCAGGGACATGTCGACTACCTCGCCGCCCTGCGCAGCTTGACCAAGGCAGACGTCGTTCGCGTCGCCTCGGAGCTGTTTGGAGACCGGCGGCTGCGGGTTCGCTCGCGCATGGGCTTCCCCAAGAAAGTCCGCCTCGACAAGCCCGACGTCGCTCCGGTGACAGCCACCCCCGGAGCGCATTCGGAGTTCTACCGGCGCTTGACCTCGCGCCCCTCGGAGCCGCCGCGTTTGGCCGCGATCGACTTCACGGCCGACGTGCGGCGCGCCCCGGTGGACGATGCCCTCACGGTGGAGGCGGTCGGAAACCCGTTCAACGACCTGTTCTCGCTCGAGGTCCGCTTTGGGGTGGGCCATCTTCGGATGCGCCCACTGCCCTTGGTGGCCGAGCTCGTCCCCCGTCTGGGTACCTATCGCAGGTCTGCGGAAGCTCTTCAGGAGGCGTGGGCCGCCATCGACACCACGCTTTCCGTCGAGTCGGAACTCGACACCTTCATCGTCCGGCTCGACGGTCCGCAGGCGCACATGGACGACGCGTTGGCCCTGCTGTCCGAGGTCCTGGTCTCGGCCAAGCCCGACGCTTCAGCGTGGCGAAAGGTTCGGCGCGAGCGATGGGGCTTTCGGCGTCTGACCCACCGCGACCCCCGAGCGCTCAGCGAAGCGCTTCGTGACCACGTGATGTACGGCGATCTGTCCGAGTCCTATCGCGACTACGGCCCGGCCGGCGCTCGCCGCTTCTCGCCCGAAGACCTGCTCGCGCACTGGGAGGCCGCGCAGCGCTACGAGGCGACCGTTCGGTACGCCGGACCGGCAACGTTGCAAGAGGTGACCGGCGCCGTGCAGCGCACCCTCGCGCTTCGGACCTCGCGGGCGGAGGCGGTGGACCCGGTTGTGATGCCGCGACAACGGGTCCAAGAGACGACCGTCTACTTCCTGCCTCGCCGCGACGCGGTGCAAACGCACCTGTGGTTCGTGGTCGAGGGGGAGGCGATCATGCCGAGCGAAGCCGCGGCGGCGGACGCGTTCGCCGAGTACTTCGGAGGGTCGATGGCGGGCCTGGTGTTCCAGGAGATCCGAGAGTTCCGCGCGCTGGCCTACAGCGCCGGGGCCCGACTCGGTCGCGACGAAGAGCCGAACGGGGCCGGGGTGTTGCAGGGCTACGTGGGGTGCCAAGCCGACAAAACGTTCGACGCCCTGGGCGTGATGCTCGGCTTGATTCAGGACATGCCGCGCTACGAAGACCGGATGAGCGTGGTGAAAGCCTCGCTCTCCCGAGGTCTCGAAACCTCGAGTCCGGGGTTCCGAGAGCGGGCCGAGACGGTCGCGGACTGGCGCCTTCGGGGCTACGGCGCGGATCCCAGGCCCGATCGACTCGCCGCGTATGCCGAGCTGAGCTTCGCCGACATCGAGCGCTTCTACGCGCGCCACGTCGAGGGCCGGCCGGTGTCGATCATCGTGGTCGGCGATCCGCGGAAGGTGAAACGCAAGCGACTGCGCAGCTACGGGCCGCTGGTCGAGGTCTCGGTGTCCGAGATTCTCGACCGGTAGGCGCACGCCCCGAACGGTACGCGGCTGCGCTGGGGGCGCGCGGTGGGCATCGTTTTTTTCTGTGAATCGGCGCCGGGAAAACGCCGCAGTCGTGGTGTCTGAAGAGGTGGGTGATTATGCGTCGTTCCTCTTTCATCGTCTTGTCACTCGCACTCAGCGCGTGTGGCACCGCTGAACCCGGCGCGGAAGACTCCAACACGGGGACGGCCAGCATCGGGACGATCAGCGCGAGCGGGTCTTCGGGGACCGACAGCGCCTCGACGCTCGACACCGACAGCGGTTCGGGTCCCGGGT
>CAYGTG010000678.1:0-4983 GCA_964352485.1 uncultured Nannocystaceae bacterium
CCCTTCAAGGATTGGAGCCTAGACCTCAATCAAGCAGCGCTTGATTGAGGACTAGGTGTTGATGAGGCCGGTGAGCTCTTCGTTGGTGAGCTTCACCTGGGGCAGCCCGCGGTAGAGGCTGCCCATGTCCCGCCGGGGGCCGTCTCCATCGTGGGCCTCGTGCGGGATGTCGTTGTGGTGCGGCGGATCCTTCACGAAGTTCGCGTCCATGGCGATGATCAGACGGCCGGTGCAGTTGCACGGGTTTTTTTGATCGACATGGACGCAGCGCGGCGCGAGGTAGTCCTCGACGCGCTTGCGGGCCCGCGTGAGGCGAACGCGGTATGCGCTCTCCTTGATGTTGAGCAGTGCGGCCGCCTCGGCGGGGGAGTATCCGAAGAGGTCGGTGAGAACGAACGAGACACGAACGCCAGGAGGAAGGCAGCAAAGCGTCGCCGTCAGGCAGGTTCGCTTGAGCTCCCACAGCATCACGTGGACCTTGGTGGGGTCGTTGCCCAGCCCGCCCACGCCGGAGGCGAGGTCGATGGGACGCGTGATGTCGCTGCGAAGGACGTTGTCCAGACCGTCAAAGGTGAACTCCGAGCGACGGCCGAGGGATTCCTCCATCTGCTGCGCCAACAGACTCAGGATGGTGTCCGACGGGTTGTCGGCTCCCATGACCTTTGACTCGTGTCGAACCTTGACGGCTTTGACGAGCTGGCGAACGTGTCCCCTCGCGTCATCTCGGCTTCCGGTCATGTGGTACGCGAACGCGTACAATCGCGGAATCTCGTTTTGAAGAAGCGCCCCAAGGGTGGCTGGCTTATCCGACATGCCCACCCGGATAGTTTCACGAACTCCGGGCGCCGCCAAGCTTCGATTCCAGGGCGTCCCAGAACAGCGCTTGCGTCGTCGTGGCCTCATCGCGCTGCTCAAGCCGGTTAATCTCTTGCATTCCTGTCGGGCTCGTCACGTTGATTTCCGTCAGCTTGCCGCCGATCACATCGAGACCGACGAAGAACTGGCCGGTCTCTCGAAGCATGGGGCCGACGGCCGCGCAGATCTTCTTGTCGTTGTCGTCCAGCTCGATTCGCACCGGAGCACCCCCTGCGTGGAAGTTATTGCGGAGTTCGCCTTTGGCAGGGACCCGCAACACGGCGCCGATGGACTCGCCCTCGACCAGCAGAATCCGCTTGTCGCCCTCGGATGCGGCCGGAACGTATTCCTGCGCCACGGTCCACCGGGTGCCCTCGGCGGTTGCCATCTCCAAGATGCTTCCGAGGTTCGCATCATCATCTCTGGCGAGGAGGATCTCTCGCCCACCAAAGCCGTAGACTGGCTTGACGATCATGCGGCCGCCGAGCTTGGCGAGAATCTCGCGGAGTTCGTCCTCGTCTCGGGAGACGAAGGTTCGTGGGGTGAGTTCCGCGAAGGCGGCGATGGAAAGCTTCTCGTTGAGGGAGCGCAGTCCAGCCGGCTCGTTGACCACGAGCGTACCGGCTCGGTCGAGGATCCAGGTACTCGTCATGAAGCCCTGGTCGACCGGTGGGTCCTTTCGCATGATGACGACGTCGAAGTTGGCCATGGGCTGCCGCACAGCCTCGCCCACGAAGCGAAGCGTGGGGTCTGAGTCGCGGAATCCCAGCGGGCGCGCGTTGGCGAAGCCATCAGACGCGTGCAGGCTGAGGTCCGCCATCAAGGCGCCATAGGGCTCATGTCCACGCCGGATCGCCTCGGTCACCATCACGTAGGTGCTGTCGCCGGTCGGGCTGAACGTTTCGGGGGGGTCGAGGACAAAGAGAGCTTTGCGCGCACCCATTGGGGGGGAGCATAGGTGTTCTCGTCGCAAAGTTGTCGGCTGGGGCAAGTCCCTTCCATAATGTACGTTACGTGACTACATCGACCGAGCGAAGCCCGATCGAATCGGCGCAAGCGCGCCTGCGCCGTCCCCGGTGGACGCGGGTACGAAAGGTGGCGCTCATTCGCCGCGAAATCCGCGAGTACCTCCCACCGAGCACGGTCGAGGTGCTGCTCTCGGAGGGCGAGACCGTTTTCGAGGGAGGGGGTGAACTGGTGCCCGGTGGCGGCTCGTCTCGTGTGTTCGCTACGGTGATGGTCACTGCCGACCTGGGCAGGTTGGCAGATCGTTTCCGGGACCGGCCGGACGCCGCGACCGCGGCCCGGGTGGCGGAGCTGCTCGAGGGGCACCCCGATTTGGCGCCGAAGCTCGCCTCTCGGATCCGTTCGCGCCTGCCTGAACTCGCCGGAGACCCCGCCGCAGCGCATTGGGAGATCGTCGTCGATGCTCAGGTGAGAGCCCACGGCACCGAAGTACTGATCGACGCCGATATCGTGGCCGCCCCCACGGGTGTCGAGGTCGGGTAGCCTGCATGCAGATGGTGACGACGCAGGGCGACGCCACGGCACGCGACGACGCCTACTCGGTACGGCACGTTGCGAGGCTGTTGGATGTTCCGGAGCATCGGCTTCGGTACTGGTCGCAGTCCGGGTTTATCTCGCCGTCGGTCCGACGCGGCGGTCGAGTCTTCTATAGTTTTCGAGACCTGATCGAGTTGAAGGTCGCCAAGGCGCTGCTCGAGTCTGGCATGCCATTGCGACGGGTTCGACGGAGCTTGGGCGCGCTGGGCCGCCGCCTGCCCGAGGCCAAGCACATGCTCGCCTCGCTTCGCATTCGCTGCGAGGGCGACGAACTCGTCGTCGAGCACGTCCAGGGAGACTACGAAGCCGAGTCGGGACAGATGGTCCTCGACTTCGAGACCGAGAACCTGCACCGGGAGGCTGCGGAGGTTCATGAGCTGCCGTGGGTCTCGGACGAGTCTGCCCGCCCGGCTCCGACGACCGCGTACGGTTGGTTTCTGCTGGGGTGCGAACTGGAGGCCCAGTGGGACGGTTCACCGGTGGACCAGCCCGGGTTCGAGGCAGCGCGCAGTGCTTATGAAGCCTCGCTCGAGCTGGATCCCGAGCTCGCGGCTGCGTGGACCAACCTCGGCAGCATGTTCGCCGAGATGGGGGCGGACGAGGAGGCCCGCAGTCACTTCCTCCAGGCGCTGCGCTGCGACCCGATGCAGTCCGAAGCGCAGATGAATCTCGCGGAGTTGTGCCTGCGAGATGGTGAAACCGACGCGGCGATCGACGGCTACCGCAAGGTGCTGGCGATGGCCCCCGACAACTTCGAGGCGCACTACGGGCTGGCGCGGGCGCTGCTGGACGTGGGCGGCAAGATTCAAGCGGTCGCACACCTCAAGCGATTTTGCGAAGGCGCGGGCGGTGCGGCCAACGACGACGGTGATCCCGATCTGCAAGGACGTGTCGATGCGGCGCGAGCCGTCCTGAGCAAGCTTGAGGCTGAACTCGGCGAGTCGTAGGGGAACGCTTGATGAGGATCGTTCGCTCCGCTTCGCGCAACCGACGTGACGACAGCTTGCGACTACTGATCGAACAGCTAGGGCCGACGCGTCCCGGGCGTGAGCTGGGGTTGCACACGGTGGGGTCTCTGGACGACTTTCGGGCGTCGATCCCGATCCGCGATCGCGACCGCCACCAAGACGAGGTCAACGCCCGTTTTGGTTTTGGCATCGGGGATGACGACTTCGAGAATCCCGGAGCCTGGGAGCGTGACGTCCCGGTGGGGGTGTGGTCGGCATGGCTGGGCGATACGCCGCCCGAGCGCGTGGCACTGTTGCGGGCGCGTCGCTTCGACACGGCCGTCGACGAGATTCTCGTCGAGGATCTGGAGTCGCTCGGCGGAGAGTTGCGACGTATCGACCGATGGGAGAGCGATGCTTCGGTGCTCGAGCAGCTCGAGGCCTTCGAGCCCGACCTCTTGGTCGTGCCCAGTGTGTTGACGGTGTGTGCGCTGGAGTCGGTTCATCGTGCGCCGCTCGAGCGGCGGTTGCCGAACCTCGAGTTGATCTTGGCCGAACACGACCTTCGGCGGAGCCGGCGGACCCGGCTTCCGATCCGCAGTGCGGGCTGGATCGAGGCGCCGGGGCGATTCGCCGTACCGTCCGCCCGCGGGGGCGACGACTCGGTGACGCTCGCGGTCGGGACCAGCCTCATTGAGCTGCTTTCGTACTCCAACCCCGAGGAGGACGGGCAGCGCGTCTACGAGCGTCAGACCACGATGCCTGAGGATGCCGTGATGGGGCAGCGCTACGAGCTCGTTGTCAGTTCGCCGCACGGGTTCCTTCGCCTGCGCACCGGGGAACACGTGCGCGTCGTAGGCTTCGACATGCCCTACGGTCCGGCCGAATTTCCCCGGCCGCGGGTGCTTCGGCTCCCGCCAGCGCCCGCCGATGTTCGCCTCGAAGGGTGCACGGTGTCGGGTGCGTGGCTCTCGGCGTCGATTCGACAGGCGCTGCATCGCGAAGACCCCGCGCTGGTCTTCGCGGAGATCGGTCCCGATCCATTGAGCATTCCAAGCATCGGGGCGTCCCTGCGCACCGGGTCCACTCGGTTGCCCGAGGCATTCGACGACACCGAGCTCGGCTGGCTCACCCGGACCGGGACCCATCGAGCGGGCAAGCGCAGGCGGCCACGCGGGCTGCTGCTCCGCATCGAGGTCCAGGGCTACGTGTCCTCGGAGCTGGTCGGAAAGCTCTCGGTCCGGATCGATGACAACCTTCAGCTCCGCTCGCCCGCCTATGCGCACCTACGCAAGCGCGACGAGCTCGACCCGCCTCGGGTGATGGTCGTGCCGGCGGGAACGAAGGGAAGAGATGAGCAGCGCCGGGTGGAGGCGCTGGGCGGCGTCGTACGACATCCTGACGTCCGCATCGTCGAGAGTTCGCTTCGCTGAGACGGCAGATACGAGGAGACGCTACGGCGCCGGGGCTTGGTCCGCGCCGTCTTGATGCGCTGCCCAGGCCTTGGCCCGAGCCTCGTAGCGGTCGGCCAAGATGCAGCTCGAGAGCCCCGTCGCTTCGGCGGACTCACGGAGCAGCTTGGCTCGCTGCGCTGCGCTCCTTCTCGTCTTCCTCGGCA
>CAYGTG010000679.1:0-3263 GCA_964352485.1 uncultured Nannocystaceae bacterium
CAGGTGACCGAGCCGAGGTTGCTGCGATCATCGGGGCTCCCGCGGACGGCACCGTGCCCGAACAGGGCGGGCCCTGTGCCCGCCGACAGCTCAGCCGACGCGATCACGTGAATCCGGAACCGGGTGAGGTCGTCGCCCACCGTCAAAGGGATGGTGACCACGCCATCCTTGCCGGTGCCGATGTCCCCAACAAACAGGGGTGCCGGCTCGAACCGATCGCGGACATCCACCGTCATCGCGCCCCTGACACTCGCCCTAGCAGCGCGAACGCGAGGCGTCCGACGGCCTCGGCCGGCAAAGTCGAGTGGATTGAACGGCTCCAGGAGCTCCCGATGCATATCGGTGAAAATGTTCTCCAGGGGGCGGTGCGGGTTGAAGCGCATCTCCAGGCTGATGCGGGGCGACCGCTTGAGCTGGTGGACCGCATCGTCGACCACCCAAACTGCCAGTCGTGCGTCGACCGGTTTGCCCTGGGCACCTTCGACGCGAACCGTGAACGAGGTCGAGGCACCGGGCCCCACTTCCTGCGGCGCTTCGATCTCCACCTGCAGGTGTGCGCGGTCCCGGACAAAGACCGAGTCGGTAGCGGACAGGACCTGTGCACGCTTGGATCGACCGTCGGGACGCGACATGCGAGCCGTCAGTTCGAGAATCTGCCCGGCCCCTTCGAGTGCGGTCACAGTGACCGTGGTCTTGCCATCTCGGACCGAGAACGGGATCGAGCGACGAAGCCCGGTCTGCTCGACCAGCAACACGCCCTCTCCTCGCGACCACGGCGCGGTGAGCTTCACAGACAGGGGGTGACCCGCTTCGACTTCATCGGGCGCATCGACCGAGAGGGTGGGTTTTGCAGCGCGGTGCACGGACGGTTTGGGAGCCGCCACGGGTGGGCGGACCTTGGGCCGAGCCTGCACCCAGAGCAGACGCGAGAGTTCTAGCGGCTCGCCGTCGACCTTGGCCGAGACGTCGATACGGTACTGGCCCGCTTTCAGCGATGGCAGTCGGCATCGCGCCTGCGCGCCCACCTCGGCTTTGGCCGCCTCACACCGCTTGCTTCGAGAGGAGGAGTCTCCCTCCAGCCGTCGCACGTCGATCGATAGAGAGTCCGAAGCGATCGGCCGCCCCTGGTGGTCAACCACCATCGCGCGTGCAACCGGCCGGTCTCCGACGTGGAGCCTCGATGCCATCGAAAGCGCCACGTATCCGGGGCCGGGGCGCACGAGCACCGAGGTGTCTGCCCCGACCGACTGGGCCGAGGCGTCTTGGCCCGCGACTGACACCTCACACCGCCGCGCAGCGCGGTGGTCGAGCCCGCCGGTCGCCAGCCTCACCTGGAGCGTGGAGGTCTCCTTTCCCTCCAAACGCCCCCGGCGGGTCCACCACGGGATGTCGGCGTCGGTCGATACGCTGAACCCCTCATCGAGTTCGACAAGCTCCGGCGTGGTCTGGCGACACTCCACGACCCATTCGAGTTGCTCCATTGGCACCGGTTCGCCACTGAGGTAGCGGGCGGTGACGCCCACTCGCAGCGTCGCCCCTCGGATGATCGTAGCCTCGATCGGCGCCGCGGCGAGCTCGAACGTAGGCAGTCGCGCCTCCGAGACCGCAAAGGCGACGCGGTCGACCCCTTCGAGCACGGTGGCCTCGACCGCATAGTCGCCCAACGCTGCACCCTCGGGGATGCGGATCGACTCGAAGAACCGCCCGTGCCTGTTGACGGTCGCCTCTCCGCTGGCGATCTCAGTCCCACCTTCCCAGAGCGTGAGCGCGACCGTGCTGCCTCTGGGCATGCGCCGCGTGTTGTAGTCGGAGTATGGTGTCGAGACGCCCGCCCACCCCGCGACGTGCACGGTGTCGCCGGGCATGTAGATCCCGCGCCCGACCCCGACCTCGACCAGCGCCTTCTCACCAAGGCGAAGCGGCTTGGGGGGCGGATCGGCCTTGCCGGGGCGCGCGTACCGGTTGCGGTAGTGGTGACAGTGGCCCACGGAGTCCGTCCGGCACGTTCCTCGGTAGTTCGTTCCCCACGCGTAAGGACGCAGAGGGAGTGTCAACCCATCCGCATCGGTCTGCACCACGAGCACGGCCGGCGCGTCGATTTCCATTGCCCCGGGCAGCGCGAGCATCCCGTGACGGTCCGTTGTACCAAGCGAGCGCGTGACCCCATCCACGATCGAGGCGACCTTCGCCCCAACCCGCGCTCGACCCGAGTCCAGCTCAGTCACGCGTACGACTCCGCGAGCGGGCCCGACGTGTGTCCACACCCCCAACCCACTGATCCGAAAGACACCGCGCTGTGGCTTTGGCTTCTCGGTTGAATTCTCGACAAGGGCGATCGGCTCGACTTCGACGAGCACCGTATCCCCCAAGCCCGCCCAGCGGCTCAGATCGATCGTGTGCGACGTATGCCCTGCGTCGCGCGGTCCGGCGAGGGAGAGTTCGAGCGTGGCTTGGGTCTCTGCGTCTGGCCACGCGGGCGGTTCCTCGTCGTCGGCGCGAACGCCACGGAGGTATGGCTCGGCGGTCGCGGCATCGAGCACCGCCACGCGGACACGTGCGTTTCTCACCCGGCGACCGAGCATCCCGATCTTCGCATCCCGTGCACGGGCGAAGACACCGCTGACGCTCGAAAGACGCAGGCTCGCCTCGCCGGGCGCCAAGTCGTCACGGAAGCTCACCGTGGCCGTGCGGGAGCCTTCGAACCGCTGGCCCTCCTCATCCTTCAGCCCTCGGGGGAGCCGGACCGTGTAGCGCCGACCCGCTTCGAACCGCCCATCAAGCACAACACCGTCGTCCGCCCAGTACACTTCGAAGTCCTCGGGCTCGGGGCGCATCGTGATGCCATCGATGTCTTCGGGCGAGCTGCCCAGGACGAGATTGACCGGGCCCAAAGGGCACGTCCCCGCACGCTTCTCCTCGCACCGCACCCCGCGAAAACGGAAGGGTTCGAGTGTGGCAAGTGACCACACGGCCGGCTCGCCCAGAGGGAGCACCCCCTCATCGGACCGAAAGGACGCGTCGACCTCGACCCGGACGGGCCCACCGCGGGGCCAGCGTTTCTTGGGGCGGACTTCGAGCACCGAGCCCGTCGGGAGTTCGTCGTCATCGATCGGCTGAATTGTGACCGAGACGGAATCGCCCCCGGCTTCGGTGACCTTGAGATGAGCGGCAAGCACCTCGGGCGACAGTGGCTCGTCACACCACCCCCGCAGCGGCGCATCCCCCTGCAGCGTCTGCCAGTCGTCGAGAACGTCGATGGCCGG
>CAYGTG010000679.1:3273-4976 GCA_964352485.1 uncultured Nannocystaceae bacterium
GCCCTCGATCCCCTCGACGGAGCCTTCGAGGCGTACGCGAATCCGATGTGCAGCCGGAAGTATGGTTTTCGGATCGAACCGCAGCCGGTCGGTGCGTGCCCACGTACTCTGGCCCGCAACGCTGGTCCACCCTCCATCCCTCCTTTGCCTCTCCACCACCAGTGCGGCCTCGGGAAGCGCACCTTGGGCGGCCACGGGACGGTCGAATCGAAGCCGGATCGGCTCGCCCTGGCTGCGGTCGACCGGCTGCAGGTCGAGCACCTGCAGTGGCGTCTCATCATGCGCGGACGGGCGGCCCTCGACCTGCGCGCCGGGGTCGAACACCGCTTCCATCCGAGCCCCCTCCAACGGTGGCGCCGGGACCGGCGGAACAGGGACCGCATGGGCGCACGCAACGACACCGAGGAGGAGCTGTACCAGGTACGCTCGTCGCATCTTCACTCATCGACACCGCGCAGTGCCATGGGTTCCCACAAGCCGTGAGGTCGCCCAACGTTTCTCGCCCGCAGGGCCAAGCGCGCGGCTTGTGTGTACAAACCGGTTCGACCCAATACGGCCCGACACGCGTGGTAGACAAGATGGTGAGTGGGGGACCGCACCAAACCGCTGGACACGACGTCGGGTGAGTCCGGGTCGACAGGCGATGGGACCCCCAAGCCTCGCTGGGCCGTGGGTGCCCTGATCGATCGCTACGTCGTCTTGGCCCGACTGGGGGAAGGCGGAAGCGGCGAGGTCTTCGCGGCTTTCGAGCCCATGCTCGATTGCAAGGTCGCCGTCAAGGTGCTGCACCGAGAGGACGTCTCGAGCGACGCCTTGTTCAGCCCCTACGAAAACGTGCTGAAGTCATGACCGGATAGATGCACCACGGACGCCATGTGACGGACGCGGGGGCGTTGGCGCCGCCCGAAGTTGGCGAAGCCCGCGGAAGAGTCCTCCGAAGGCTGCCGATCGAGGGCTGCCGATCGAAGCCGCAGTGTCGAGCTTACTTTCGCGCGTACGCCCGAGGCGTCGACGTCGGCGCCGAAGCTCGCGTGCCAGCGGGGCGTTCAGATCAAGTGGAGTCGTCGCCGCAGAAGGCGATCGCCATCGCACCGTCGATTCGGAAGGCGTATCCGTACTCGGGCAACGAACTTGCGTTGCAGGATTGGACCGATGTCCAGCCGCCCGTGCAGTACTGCCACGCGAGGGCGCAGGCGAGGCCGCTCCCCTGGTTGCTGGTCGGCTCGACCGAGGTCCCATAGTCGGACGGGCGCTCGAACTCGGAGACGGCCGGCACCTCGAGCTCCAGCTCGGGCAGCAGCTCCGCGGCCGCCCCGGCCTCGAGGGTGAAGCCGAGCTCGTCGCTTTCGCAGCGCTGGCAGTCCTCGTCGTCGGCGCAGGTGTCGAGGCAGATCTCGACGAGGGCATCGCGGCCGGTCGGGGGCGTCTGTGGCTCCGCGCCGTCGCAGCCGACGGTAGTCGGGGGCCGGCGGTGCCTCGGGCACCGGATCGATCTCGGCGGTCGACGCGAAGCCCAGTGTGCTCGGATCACAGCGCCAGCGCAGTGCAGACGAGGGCAGGGGAGAAACGTCCACAGAGGAGGGGGCCCGCGTCCGTCATGGGCCGAAGAGTACGCCACCGCGGGGCGTTGGAGTGCCGCGGCTCGCCGGCCTAGGCCCGCGTTTGCCGGAGCCTGCGCACGGCGGCCAACCGTTGCTCTGGCG
>CAYGTG010000680.1:0-4975 GCA_964352485.1 uncultured Nannocystaceae bacterium
GGCGGAATCACGGGCGGGCGGCCCAGCAATCCTCACTGCCGCTTCGCAAGCCACGCATCCGCCTCGCGCACGCTCTCCTCCAGCTCCAGCGCCACGAACTGGTCCCGCGCCTTCTGCATCCACGCCCGGGCGTCGTCCTGCTTCCCAGCCCGCGCCTGGCCCTGCAGCGCGAGCGCCTTGTGGAATCGCGCCGTCGTGATCGTGACAGGACTGCCGGAGGCCCTCGGCTCGAGCAGGAGCAGGGCGCTGAATGCTTCGTCCTCGGCGCCGGCCAAGGCCAAATACTCGGCGCGGTCGAGCTCCATTCGCAGGTGAGTGTCGCTGTTGGGGTCAGCAGTCGAGCGGTCGATCGCGGCATCGCAGGCGGCCTGGGTCGCATCGACATCACGCCTCGCCGCTTCGAGGGAGCACTGCACGAAGTACATCCACGACAGGCCCGGACTCTTCTCTCCGTGGGCTTCGATCTCGTCTTGGATGAGCCGCTCGACGAAGGGGGCAGCCTCCGCGGGCCGCTCGAGGGCGATCAACCATTCGGCCTGCTGGGCGTCGGGGATCTGCGAGGACTCGCCCGCCGCTTCGAGGACGGCGCTCGAGCGTCTCGCAAACTCGAGCGCTTCTTCGTAGCGCTCGGCCGCACCTTCGATGCCCGAGAGCGTGGAGAGCGTGCCGCCGTAGCTGTAGTGACCGGTGCCATGCGTTTCGGCGATGAGTCCGAGGGCTTTGTTCGCGGCGGCCCGGGCCTCGTCGTACCGCTCCAGCTGCTTGTACGCGTTGGCAAGCGATCTGTGACTCTCGGTCAGATCGGGATGCGTGGGTCCGAGCTCTCGCTCGTTGACTTTGATGACGTCCTCGAGGCGCGGGATGACGTCCTCGATGTCGCCCGCGAGTCGCTTGAACGTGATGAGGGACTCGCTGGTCGCGGCCCACCGCATCGGGTCGACGTCACGAGGGGTCATCGCGAGGGCTCGCTCTCCAAGCTCGATCGCACGGGGCAGATCGTCGGCGTAGAACGCTGCGATGGCGGCATTGGTGTAGAGCGTGCTTCGGATCGGATCGGACAGCGTCGTTCCGTCTAGCGCTGCTTCGGCACGTCTGATCAGAGGCTCGACCTGCGCCCAGGGCGTGCGCTGGCGCGCCTTGGCGTAGATGTGGAGGATGAGGGCCCTGGCGACCACGCTGGTGTATCGGGAAGCGATGCCGTGCAGCTCGGCCTGCTCGAACGCAGCGGTGGCCTCGTCTTCGCGCGCGAGGTTCACGAGCAGTCGGCCACGCGCGTAGGCGAGTTCGGCCTGAAGTGGACGGAAACCCAGCGCGGTCGTCTCGTCCACGTGCGCATCGACGATCGCGAGTCCCTCAGCGTACCGACCGAGTCGATGCTCGGCGTCGGCGAGCAGCGTGGCGTCTCGGATGATCGCGACGCGCTGGGCGATCGCCTCGGGCGGGATCGGGGCTTGCTCCGCGTTGAGCTGCGCATCGTCGGTGCAGGTTTCGACGTTGGGGAGCCCTGCGACCGTCTGCGTCGCGTGGCGGACGATCTTAGCGTCGGCCTGAGTGAGCCCCTCGATCACCCCACGCGTGACGATGCGAGCCCGCCCCAAGCACTGGCGTCGCAGCGCGGCTTGGTCCGCGTCGATCTCTGCCTTTGCAGCAGCGCGGCAGACCGACCGCTCTCGTTCCGACCACGCCTGGGCATATGCATCCAGCCGAGCGCGAACGTTGTCGGCGATCGCCGAGGCGGTTCGCAGCCCCGAGCCTTCGAAGGCCGTTGTCAGCTGGTCAGCCGTTTCCTCATTCCAGACTTCACGCAAGCCCAGGGTGTCGGAGCAGGTCGCGGCCGCGGCTGGCTCGGGGGTGCGAAACGCCAGGACGGTCAGCGGGATCGCCACTGCTCCCAGGCCCGCAGCGATGCCCCACGAGGCCCGTCGCCCGCCGGCGGGTCCGAGCGCGCCCAGCAGCGCCTGCATCGAGGGAAAGCGGTCCTCCGGTTTCTTCGCCAACCCCCGAAGCAGTGCGGCTCGGACCCGGCGGGGGAGCGCCGGGGTCGACGGAAATGCGGGCGTTGGGGCCTCGCAGACCGCATGGGCGAGGGATGCCAGCGTACGCGCCTCGAAGGGCCGCGCCCCAAACAGGGCCTCCCATAGCACGACGCAGAACGCGAACTGGTCGCACGCGGGCCCGACCTTCGCGCGCCAGAACTGTTCGGGGGCCATGTACGCGGGCGTACCCACGAAGGCCCCGCTCTTGGTCAGCTCGTGGAAGCGCTGGTCGTCGGTGCTCTCGGAAGGCTCGCCATCGAGCGTGAGCGCGGCAGCTTCCGAAGCCTCGTTGATGACGCTCCACCGGGCCAACCCGAAGTCGGTGACAAACACCCGGCCGTTGTCGCTGAGCAACACGTTGTCTGGCTTGAAGTCCCGGTGCACCAAGCCGGCTTCGTGCGCGGCGGCCAACCCTCGTCCGGCAGCCGTCAGCGTCGGCCCGATCGCTTTCCAGGTTCGTTCGATGCCCTTCATCCACCCCTTGAGGGTGCCGCCATCGACGTACTCCATCGCGACGAACACCTGCTCGTTCCACGTGCCGATGTCGTGGACCGCGATCACGTTGGGGTGCGACAGCTTCGCCATGGCCCGCGCTTCTCGAAGCAGTCGCGTGCTCTGCTCGGTGTTATGGCGACCGCGTCCGCGGATGACCTTCACCGCGACCTTCCGGTCCAACTCCGGATCGTGGGCGAGATACACGATGCCCATCCCGCCCATGCCCAAGATCTCCAAGACTCGGTAGCGGCCGACCGATGCCCCCACGGACACCGGATCCGAACTCGAGTCGGGCCCGTCGAGCGAGATCGCCACGTTCGCGGGGAGCGTTGCCTCGCGGTTGCCCGCGAAGACCTTCACCAGCTCGGACACCACGGCGCGACATACAGAGCAGGTGTCGAGATGGTCCTCGAGCAGCTCTCGCTCGTCCTGCGTCAGGCTGTCCTCGACAAACGCCGCGACGAAGTCTTCCGTCGGGCAGCCGTCGAGCGTCCAGTGGGACATGGCCCATCATACCGGAGTCGGCCGGACCGCCGCAGCACCCGGCATATCGGACCGAACCTGCTCACCGGCAACGATGGCGCGCTGTCGCTAGATCTTGCGGAGCAGCGATGCTTTGCGAGCCTGGAACTCGTCCTCGGTGAGCAGGCCGCGGTCGCGCAAGTCGGAGAGCTGTCGAATGCCGTCGGCAAGATCGCCAGCGGTCATCGAACCGGAGGACCCCGCATGAGGTTTGTCTTCGGTCGGGTTGGACGGTTGCGTGGGGTCTGCCGGGGCGGCCGTGTGGGCCGCGGCGGAGCTTGGAGGAGCGCCCCCATACGGCGAGGCCGCCGGTTGCGGAGCGCCCCCATACGGCGAGGCCGCCGGTTGCGGAGCGCTCCCATACGGATTCTGCGGCGGAGGTCCGCCATAAGGATTCGGCTGCGGTGGGCCGCCGTACGGGGCTTGAGGAGGCTGGCCAGGGTAGCCGGGTCGCGGTGGTTGTCCGGGATAGCCGGCTTGCGGGGGCTGACCTGGGTATGGGGCTTGCGGAGGCTGACCGGGATACGGAGCCTGCGGAGGCTGGCCGGGGTATGGCGGCTGACCGGGATACGGAGCCTGCCCGCCGTACGGATTCTGCGGCTGCCCGTACGCGGCCGCATACGCTCCGTGCACCGCCCCGGGGAGCGCCGCAAACGTCTGGGCCTGAAGCCGACGCCTCTGCGCCGCGGCCTTCAAAGCGGGCCGCCGGATCAGGTAGACGGGGATCGCGATGATGGGCAGCAACAGCGCGAAGAAGAACCATCCCACCGGCCCGGGCGCGAAGCCCGGCACATCATCTCCGTCGTAGCCGATGTTGGAGGCATCGACGGCCATCCCGATATAGATGGCGAGGAGGATCAGCCCACCCATGTGCGCGCCAGTGTAGTCGATCGAGACCGATCAGCCCTTGATGATCTTGCCTGCCCTCGGATCCGAGGGCAGGACGCGCAGCCACTCCTCTTTGAGGGTGGCGATGTCGCGGGCTCCCGCGGCGAGGACGACGGCGTGGGCGAGGCCGCTGTTGCTCATGAAGGCGATCACGGCCGCTTCTCCGGCCTGTACCCGCTTCGCGAGCTCGGGCTCGATCGTGAGCCGGCCGATTTTCCCGGAGATCTCCGGAAAGTGGAACGGCGTGCATCGCTCGCTGGGCACGCCACCCTGGCGGTCGAGCCTGGCGTGGGTGACCCAGCGCCGAACCGCGTCGTAGAACTCGCCCGTCGGGGCGTCTTTGAGCGCTGCGACGTTGAGCGGTCGGACCTGGGACTTGCCGGGGCCACCCTTGCCTTTGCCTTTGCCTTTGCCCTTGCCCTGCTTCTTGGCCTTCTCTTTGGCGTCGACGCGGTCGATGTCCGCTTGGCTGACCAACCCTGCAGACGCGAGCTTCGCTTTCAGATCCAGCATCGGAACCCGCGAGTGTAGCGCGATGAGAGTCCAGGGCCAGCCGATCTCGCGTACGCCGCACGAGGAATCCAACCAACAGCGCCCAAGAACCGTCAGGTCCTCGGGCGTCGTGGGCTCTTCTTCGCGGAGAACGAAGGGCGGCCCCGCATCGTCGGGGAAACTCGTGGGGGAGACGACGATGCGGGACCTCGAAGGAAATCCTAGAGTTCGGTGCTCACCTCGACCACGCGGCCGACGTCGACCTCGACGACCGACGCGTCGGCCGGCGGGGTGAAGGCGTCGCCCTTGAACTCGGCGATGATGCTGCCCGCGGCGTCGAAGGCGGTCCAGCGGCGGACGGGCTCGCCCTCATCGAAGCCTTCGGCGGGGGCCGTGAGCACGCCATCGTGGCGCTCGATGCTGGCGGAGAACTCGGCGATCGCGAAGTCGTCGGGATGGCTTCCCGGAGCGAGGGCGGCGGCACCGAAGAGCTTCTGGTCCTGCGAGTCGAAGCGCCAATCGCAGTGCACGTGGCTGTTGTA
>CAYGTG010000681.1:0-4972 GCA_964352485.1 uncultured Nannocystaceae bacterium
TGCTCCGCCCCCTTCTCCCGAAACCCGGAACGGACTTCAGATCTGCGGTACTAGTCCTCAATCAAGCCCGTGGATGCGCGTCGGTCACGCCGGTCGATCGAGCACCAGGACGTGCCCGGCCCTGGCTGCCCGTGCTGAAACACGCCCCAGGATCGCGGTCTGCATGCGGAGTCCGAAACCGCTCTCGAACCCAGAGCCGGCCTTTGACCCCCGGCCCGAACCATCGCAGGCTCGCAGCCGATGGGCGGAAAGCGCACCTTCGGCGCGGACGAGGCTGGCCGCGGCCCGATTTTGGGGCCGATGGTCATCGCGGTCGTGGGCCTGGACCGCGGCGCCTCAATCTCGCTCGCCAAACGTGGGGTCTGCGACAGCAAGGGTTTCGGGGCCGGCGACGCCGCCCGACGGAAGCGCCGAGAGCTGGCGGAGATCGTCCGGGAACGCGCTCCTCTTCACCTCGTGCGGGTGATCGATGCCGAAGAGGTGGACCGATACACCTTCCGCGGGCTGCTCAACGCGCTGGAGCGCGAGGTCGTCCACGACCTTCTCGTGGAGCTCGGGCCCCGCCCGACCGATCGCATCGTGTGCGACGGCGCCAACATGTTCGCGCCGCTGCGGAAGTTCTTCCCGCAACTCGAGGCCGTCAACCGCGGCGAGTCCGAGCATGTCTCCGTTGCGGCCGCATCCATTCTCGCCAAAGACGCCCGCGACAACGCGTTTGCGGAGATTTCCGCCCGCTACGAAGCCGAGTTTGGACCGCTGCGCGGCGGCGGATACCTCAACGTCGCGACCCGCAACTTCCTCGACGCATACCAAGCCAAACACGGCGCCCTACCGCCGGAGGCCCGCAAGAGCTGGGGGGCACAGAAGCTGCCCTCCCCCCAGGTCGGGCTGTTCGACTGAGCCGCGAGCTTCAGGGCGACTTGAAGGGGTCCATGGTCTCCTCGAAGTCCATCGAGCTCTTGCGCTTGCGTGAGGCTTTTTTCTTCGGCTTGCGCGATGTTGGCTTGGGCGGCTCGTCTTCGGCGCGGGTGTCCGCGAACTTGACCGCGTCCTCGTCGAGCTCACGAGCCTTGTCGAAGTACTCATCGGCGGCCGCAGTGTTGCCGTCGTCGCGCTTGCACAGGCCCATTCCCACGTAGGCGCGCGCGCGAACGCTGTCGTTGCCGTCATCAAGAGCCCGGGCATAGTGGTTGCGAGCAGAGAAGCAGTCGCCGCCTTCTCGGGCGGAGTCGCCCTGCTCGATGGCGTTCCAGCCCTTCTCCGAATCCGTGGGCTTGTCGTCGTTCGCGTCAGCGTCACCGCCGGCAAGACCAAAGCTGGGCTCTGGCTCGGGTTCGGCCTGGGCCTGCTGAGGAGCATCGCGCTGCTCGAGAGTGCTTTGCACCGTCGGAGCGGCCGCGGCTGGCGGCGGGGGTGCGGCACCATCCAAGTCGCCTTTGCCGGCGACGGCTTTGTCTGCGGTAGCCGAGGCTTTCGCTTCGCGTGGAGCTTCGGAGGCGGGGGCCGGGCTCGGCATCGCGTCGTCCTGCACTCTCGGGGAGTCCTCCTTGGCCGCGACGGCGCCGACCGACTTGAGCTCCGGGCTGTCCCCGACCATGGGCTTGACCAGAATCAGCACCAACGCGGCGGAGCCGGCGACGGCAAGAGCAGGGATCAGCCAAGCTTTTCGCAGACGGGTCCAGACGCTCTGTGTCCGAGGGGGCTCCGCAACCGGCGTGCGGATGTCTGTCGAAGACATCCTGGCCTCAGAGAACACGCCTTCGAGAACACCAGGCCGCACGTCCTCCAAGGGCAGTGCTTCGCGGGAAGCCCGAAGAATGAACTGAAAGTCGGCGAGACGATTCGATACCGCCTCCGACGGGTCGCCCAGGTCATCGAGCGCTTCAAGGCCCTCGAGCGCGTCTTCGAGCCGATCGAGCTCGTCGGGTCCAAGGCGGGGATCAGCCATGCGACCATCCTCCGGCGACCCCATCGGGCGCGGCAACAATCCCAGCGTGGAGCTCGGAGAGCTCTCCCCGGAGTTTCTCCAGGGCGTATCGCATGCGGCTCTTCACGGTGTTTTCGGGCGCGCCAACAGCATCGCCGATCTCGCGGAACGATAGGCCACCAAGCTGCCGCATCAAGAAAACCTCACGTTGGTCCGGCGGGAGACGGCTCACCGCGGTTGCGAGGTGAGCGCGCAGGCGCACGGCCTCCGCGCGTGCATCCGTGGGAACCGCCTGGTCCTGTAGTCCGGACATCAGGGAGCGGCTGCCATCTGCGCCCCGCGGCGCGTCCAGCGACTCGTGGTCGCGGAACCGGGCGCGTCGGCTTTCGTCGACGCAGAGGTTTCTCGCAATCGTGTACATCCACGTCGTGAACTTCGCCGAGCGGCGGTAGCGGTGCTTGGAGCGAATCACGCGGACCAGGACGTCCTGCAGGAGCTCTTCCGCTCGCGGCGCATTTTGCACACTTCGGAGTAGGAAGTTGTAGAGCCCCCGGCTGTGGCGCCGGATGAGGTGGTCCAAGGCTTCCGCGTCCCCGTCCGCAAATGCCTCCATCAGTGACTCGTCCGAACGGACGTCGGTCTCGCTTCGCGGCTGAAGCGTGCTGGGGGCTGGTTTGCTGGCGGGGGACATGGATTTCGCGGGACGGCGCCTCTCTGTGCGAACAGAGGGCGTTTTCAGAGGGATAAAGGACTCCCAGGTGGCGACCGTGGCGGACATGACGCAAGCTCTGCGGCTACCAACGGGCAAGGTCCGGGGTTGATCTGTCGGAATGCAAACGCTGCTCGCGCCGGCTCGCTTTCGTCGATCTCAGGTCAAAGTCCTGACGGGATCGTCAAATGCCCCGGGGCCGGCGTCAGGGTTTCATCGCGGGCCGTCAGAACTTTGACGAGGCCCGGTTCGGGACCGCCAATCGTCAGGCTGCTGGCGTCAAGATCAGAACGATCGCGTGGCCAAAGCGCGAGGGGATCGAGGTAGGCCCCAAGAAAGACATGTTTGGCCGGCCAGATCCGAGTTGGTACGGCAGGTGCACAAGATATGTCCCGTCTCCCGACACGGATGGGAGCCCTGCAACACAAACCGAAACCACAACCTTGTGCCCGGACGGGTCATGTCTCCCCCGGCCTTCCCATTCGCGGCACCCCGACCGAAAACCCCCTCCTGACGAGGGGGTTTTCGTTTTGGTTCAGGTTCGACGGCGTGCGGGCTGACATGAGCGGCAGGTGACCCCGCTACGGCCGGCGTGCACGTATCCGTGAAGGGTCTTGCCGCAGCTGGAGCAGGGCTGTCCCGCACGGCCATACACGCGCAGCGCAGACTGGTTTCGCCCGCGCTCCCCTTGCGAGCCACGATAGTCCCGAAGCGTCGTCCCACCATTGCGGACCCCCTGCCGGAGCACGCTCTGGATCGCGACCGACAGCCGCTGCCAAGCCGATGCCTTGAGCTCACAGGCACGCGCCAGTGGAGGTAGGCCCGCCAGGTGCAAGGCCTCGCTGACATAGATATTGCCCAGCCCAGCGACGACGCGCTGGTCGAGAAGGACCTCCCGGACCGCGCGTTTCGACCGCCCACCGCGAGCCTGCAACACTTCCGCATTGAAGGCTCGACTCAAGGGCTCAGGTCCCAGCGACGCCAGCGGGCCGTCATCCTCGAGCCGGACCATGGTGTCGACGTGCACCCCGCCGAAGCGGCGGGCATCGGTGTAGTGAAGGCATGGGCCTCCCTCGACAGCGATCTCCAGATGGGTATGGGGGGCGCGCTCGCTCCCGGGCTCGCACACGGTGACGCGACCGGTCATGCCGAGGTGGATAACCGCGCCAAGGGCCTGGGAGTCAAGGGAGGTCAGTCTCCAGACCAAAAACTTCCCCCGGCGCTCGAACTCACCGGTCCGAGCCCCTTGCAGCAAGTGGAGGCGTTCGTCCCGCCAGAAGGCGCCGGTCCGAAGCGCGAGCTCCGACCTCCAGACCGACGATATGACCTTTGAGGACAGGTTGGCGCGGGCGAGGCCGCGCCGCACGCATTCGACCTCGGGGAGTTCAGGCATCGCGCGCTCGGGCGATGGCCGCGAAACCTTCCACCGTGACCCGCTCGGGACGGAGCTTGGGGTCCACGCCAGCGGTGTCGCACCAGGCCTCGACCTCTTCGCGGCTGCCCAGGGGACGCAATGCGTTGCTCAAGGTTTTTCGGCGCATCTGGAACGCCGTGCGGACCATCGCGAGAAAACGCGCCTCATCCGGCACTTCGCCTCGGGGGCTCTCTCGGCGAGCAAGCATCACCACCGACGAGTCCACCCTGGGCGGCGGGGCGAAGGCTCCCGGCGGCACCTGCATCACCATGGAAATGTCTCGGACCCGGGACAGCCCCACAGTGATGCCCCCATAGGTCTTGTTGCCGGGCGGCGCACAAAGGCGCTGGGCGACCTCCTTCTGAATGAGGATCACCCAGGTGCCGGTCACCGCTTGCGCTTCGAGCATGCGGAAGAGCAGGGGTCCGGTCAGGTGGTAGGGGAGGTTGCCGGCGATGTTGGGACGGATGCCTTCTTCGGCCGCCGAAGCGTAGTCGAACTTGACGGCGTCGGCCTCGTGGAGCTTGAAGTTGGGCTCCTGCCCGAACTCCTTGCGAAGCACCTCGCACAAGTCCCGGTCTCGCTCGATCGACCACACGTCGGCACCGGCTTCGAGCAAGTGCGCGGTCAGGGTGCCGAGGCCGGAGCCGATCTCCACGACCCGCTGTCCCTCGCGGGCACCCACGCTCCTGGAGATGGTCGCGTGCACGTGCATTGCGTGCAGGAAGTGTTGTCCCCAACTCTTGCGAGCTTCCAGCCCGTGGCGACGCAGGACGGTGACGGGAGATTCGATCATGCGAACACCACTCGGTCGTCGTCGATGGGAAGGTTGGTGTAGACGTCGACGCCGGGCTCGACGCCGGCCTGGACGCGTGCTGCGGCCGCGGCCCCAATCATCGCCGCGTTGTCGCCGCAGTATCGC
>CAYGTG010000682.1:0-4966 GCA_964352485.1 uncultured Nannocystaceae bacterium
GTGATCGTAGTGGGCGCCGATCAAGACTCGGGGCGCCTCGGGGTCGGAGCCTGGAGGAATACGGAAACCAGTCTGAAAGACGTGTCTGCGTGCAACAGCCGCCGCCCACGGTCGACCCCGGCTGTGCAATGTCCAGCCCGCGAAACCTCTATCCTGACATCACGCTGGTCGTAGACGGAGATCTGTTCGTGTCGGCGCCGGGCATGAGTGTTGAGCCTTCGCAGCCACTGCGTCGCGTTTAGGCACAAACGGTCAGATCTCCTGCCCTCGGTCTCTCTAGGATGAGCCTCGAACCAAGGCAATCGCTAGGAGAACCTCGATGACCAGCCTATCCCCCCAACAAACCCAGTGGAACGCCTACGGCCGGATCTGGACCTTGACGACCCCCGAGCAACGCCTCCAGGCCTGCGAGGGCGTGCTCGCTCCAGACTGCGTCTACACAGATCCAAACGTGCAAGCCAGGGGTCGGCAGGAGCTGATGGACTACATGACGGGCTTTCAAGCACAGATGCCAGGCGGAGCCTTCGTGACCACCGCGTTCACCGAGCTTCACGACCGAGCCATGGCGCGCTGGAACATGGTGGCAGGTGACGGTACGGTGGTTGGCACTGGGGTGTCATTCGCCACCTTCAACGAGACCGGGGAGCTCACCTCGATGACCGGGTTCTTCAACCCCACCGGCTCAGACTGACGATGCAGATTCTCGACCAGGTCCGGCAGGGCATCGACTTCATCGAGCGGAACTTGCACGAGGACGTTGATCTACGCGCCGTGTCCCGCGCGGCCGGTATGGGGCACTCCAACTTCCAGCGCACCTTTAAGGCGCTCACCGGCGAGACGCTCAAGCGGTACGTGCGCGCGCGGCGACTGGGGCATGCAATGGACCTGTTGGAAAATACGGATCAGCGGGTGCTCGACGTGGCTCTGGCCGCCGGGTATGAGAGTCAAGAGAGCTTCGCGCGGGTGTTCAAGAAAACAGTCGGGGTTACGCCGAGTGAGTGGCGTCGGGGGTACCGGGCGCGCTCAGTGCTCAAGAAGGCCCGCATCGATGAGGCCTACCTAGAGCATCTCGTGGCTGGGCGTCTGTCCACCGAACCGGTGTTCGAGGTCCGAGATGCGCTCCGCTGCGTCGGCGTCGCCACTCGGTTCGACGGCGCTGTGCGCCACAAAAACTCCTTGGGCGAAGATCTACCGAGCCTGTGGGGACGGCTCATCTCTCGAGTCGGCAGCATCTCCGATATCCGACCGGGCCCTTTCTACGGTGTGATCAGTGATCCGACCGAGGGCGGGGAAGGACTGGAGTACCTGGCCGGGGCGCCATCGGCGATGGATCCCGTCCCCCAAGATCTGTCCGTCATGACCGTGCCCGCGGGTCGCTGGGCGGTATTTGCCCACCACGGTCTTCCAGCGAACATTGACCATACCGTAAATTACATCTACGGATCCTGGCTAGTTCGGGCGGACGAGGTGCACGGTGACGGGCCAGATTTGGAGATTTATGGCCCGCAGTGGCGAGATGGCTCTGAGGAGTCCGTAATGTTCTATGCGGTGCCCGTAATCTAGCAGCCCGTGGTGAAACCCGGCGTCGCGGATCGCGAAGGATTTCCCGCTCCTTGGTAGCAGCCGAAACGCCGCTGCACCGGGCGTAATGCCAGTTTTGGCGACACCGCCAGGGGCGAAAAAGACGAGCGAGACGTCGGATCGGGTTTCACCACAGGCTGCTAACGCTCTTGCACAAGCGAAGAACGGGATCACACACAGGTAGTTCTTTGGCGAATCGAACGGGGCCTTCTCAGTGAACGAGCAGATAGCAAACATCATCTTCCCCGCAATTGCACTGTCAATCGCGCTCGCAATTGCCCTCTACAGCTGGCGCAGATCGAGAAGGGTTGCCATCGTTGCGATAGGCTGGGCGATCATCAGCCTGTTCACCGCGCGCATTCCGTTCTTCCAGCACATTGATCGCTGGTCGGATGGTGACATGATCGGCTTCATCGGTTTCGGCACCGTCCTGACTGTCCCCGTTGTGCTGTTTTTTGTGGCCCTGTCGCGCTCGCAGCTGTTTCAGCAATTCATGAGCGACACCCCGTCATGGGTTCTGGCAGCCACGCAGGTCTATCGACTAACAGGAGCAAGCTTCTTGTTGCTGTATCTGCGAGACCTGCTCCCCGCCGAAATCGGGCTCGTCAACGGCGCTCTCGACATTATTGTGGGACTAACGGCTCTCCCCGTTGCCTGGGCACTTGCACGCGGCTTTCCGCGGAGCCGAAGCATAGCTATCGCCTGGAATCTGGCAGGCATATTCGACTTAGCCAGTGCGTTCACGGTCATCACACTTTCAATTCTCGGCCTACTTCAACTTGAGCCTGCTCCGACGCGAATGGGACTCTACCCATTGTCGCTGGTGTCTGTTTATCAGGTCGCGATCGCTATCTGCATCCACATGTACTTCCTGCGGCGTCTACTTCGCAAACCGCCCCCCGTGTGAGCCAGCGACGGCAAACACGCAAATGACCGACACGTGCGTTGATAGGTCATCGACGATCGATTCGAGGTTGTGCCCTGCGGCAGGGGGTAGCGTGGTCGTGCTTGGTCTAGCTCTAGCCCTAAAGTAAGCGAGACCCGGTGATCGGGGCGTAAGTTGGATCCAGAACCAAGCCGGAGAACCTCGTAGGTTCGGTTGTCTGAGGGTTTGCATGCACCTCAACCAACCTTCCGCGGAGGCCTCCGAGTGAAGAAGCCTACTCCTCTTCCGCGAGCCAGTCATCTCAACAAGGGCACGTCGGTGCCGCACGCGGAACTTCCCTGGCCAGAGCACGAGTCGACGGTGCTACGGCATCGAAAGCTGCACTTCGAGCACGACAAGCAGCCCGACGTGACGAACCTCGGGGGCCTCGTTCTCCCACTGGCCCTGCTGCGGCGGCTCGACGCGGCGAGGATTCTGGACGAACAGGTGCTGGTGCTCAAGAAGCATCTGCCCTACCACGAGTCCGACCACGTGCTGTCCCAGGCGCTGATGCTGTACGCCGGCGGAACCTGTCTCGAAGACATGTCGATGCTGCAGCAGGACGAGGCGGTCCTGAAGATGCTCGGCGCAGAGCGGACGCCGGATCCCACGACCTCCGGCGACTTTCTACGACGCTTCGGCGAGCCAGGCAAACTCGAGTCGCTGCGCGGAGCGGTGGACGAACTGCAAGACCGCGTGTGGTCCAAGCCGAGGCGCTGGAACTGGCGAAAGCGCAAGCGCTCGAAGAACAAGCGACCTCTCGCGGTGCTCTATCTCGACGGTAAGACCAAGCCACTGCTCGGCGTTACGAAGGAAGGCGCCGACTTCGACTACAAAGGACGTTGGTCATACAGCGTGCTCGTTGCCTCGTTGGACGACGGTGAGTGCGTTGCACTGCGATTGCGCCCCGGCAACGTGCGCTCGAGCGACGGTGCCGCTGACCTCCTCGACGAAGAGTTGCCCCGCTTGCTGAAGCACTATCAGACTGTGCTCGTGGTCGCCGACAGCGACTACGACCGATTCGACCTTCGCTACGCTTGTGAGCGGCACCAGTGCTACTACGCCTTCGTAGGGCGAGAAACGAAAGACCGGCCTGTGGCCGCTGAATCCTGCGAGAACTGGCGGCCTTTCCGAACCCGCGCCCACCGCCGCGAACGGGAGCACCGCAAGCGTAAAGGCGACTCCTTCAAGCCGCGGCGCAAGAAGCCAAACCGTCGTCGGACTCGCGCGAAGCAGCGCGGCTTCACCAACCTGCAGCTCGTCCGTCAGCACGTCGGTGAAATCGAAGGCCCCGACGGCTCTCGGCTTGTCCTTCGTCGACAGCACATCGATGAGGAGCACGGCAAGGCCGGCCAGCGCGAGCTCTGGGAGACGATTCGCTATCGGTATATCGTCACCAACCTTCCGCGCGAGTGGTCCCCCTCCGATGTCGTCGACGCCACCTACCAGCGTTGCGACCAGGAGAACCTCATCGCGGGTCTAGGCTCAGGGATCGCCGCGTGGCGCATGCCCGTGGCCGAGATGCGCGGCAACGCAGCCTGGCTCGAGATCGGCAGGCTTGCTTGGAACCTCGGCAAGTGGATCGCCCACATCGCGATGCCGAACGAAATCTCGCGCTGGGAGTGGAAGAGGTTTCGCCGCGCCTTCGTCGACTTCGCCGTGAAGGTCGTCCGCATCGCCAGGCAGACACGCATCCGTATCCTCGGCACCCATCGGTTCTCGCGCGAGCTCATCGGAGCACTCCGCGTCCTCCAGGTCTGACTCGACCTCCATCGCCGACCTCGGCAACGCTCACCGGCTCGACGCCGAGGCGGAGTCACGTCGTCAAACCGGCCAAGACAAGAATTCGGCCACGGAATGCTCCCTTCCCTCGGCGCTGTCGCGCCGCATGGTGCCACCAACGTGACGACGACTACATCATGCCGCCGACGGGACGCGGGTCGCCTCATTCGACAGTGAGAACGGCTCGGGTCTCGCTTCTTTTAGGACTAGAACATCACCCGGCTGTAAGCCACACCAAGCCTATCGAGCATTCCGTAAGTCCGTGCCATCACTTGCCGAACGGTAGCATCGCGGAGCCCAACCGAGAGGAGGTCAGAGACCGTGTGCCCAAGCTCCTGCTGCAAAGAGGAACTCCACTTCTCCTGCCCGGCGGCAACTCGCGCATCCCGACGCGCGCGCTGGAGATTGCTGAGTTTGGTGTGGGGGAGGCCTTTCCCTGTTTCCAACGTGATGGTCGGCGCCCTTCCACTGCTGTAGCAAGGCGGGCCAGTGCTCGCGAACGACGGCGAGGGCGTCGCTGCCCTGGGTGGTCCGTGGAACGTACCGCGCCTGCGCATGACAGCCGGCCACTGAACGACGCTGCGGATGCGCGCGCCGGGCCGCTCGCGCAGTGGCGCATTTTCCGGAGGTTGCACGGCGCTCCGTTGGCCCCGTGGCCCAGGCGTGGGCCGGCCCATC
>CAYGTG010000683.1:0-4960 GCA_964352485.1 uncultured Nannocystaceae bacterium
CAGGAGCCGGCGTTCGGGCAGTGGACCGCGCAGATCCAGTACGGCAATGGCTGGTGGGTCGCGACCGGGGGCTACGGCACCGCCATGCGCTCGTCCGATCTGATGAGCTGGGAGGTCACCTCCGAGGGGCTCGCCGGCACTGAGGCCTCCCGCACCCTGGCGTTTGGCGACGGCGTGTTCGTCACCGGTCGGGATGGCGTCGGCTGGTGGGAGAGCGAGGACGGCGCGATCTGGACGCAGGTCAACCCCGAGGGCGACAGCCGGGTCGTCTTCGACGGCGCCGACTTCGTGCCGCATCCGGGCTACGACGAGAGCCCCGGAGGAACCCGCTTGCGGGCGACTTGGCCCAATGGGATCGAACGGGCGCAGGGCGAGGGGGACTACACGCTCGTGGCCACCGTCGACGACTCGGTCACTCGGTTTGCGTTTGGGTTCACCTCGCAGGCGTCGGTCGACGCAGCAACGGTGGAGCCCGACGTTGCGGCATGCCTGGGGCTCTGAGTCCAAGGAGACGCCCCGCTCTGAGTCGCCGGTGTACGCAGGTCCTCGTCGGAATGCGATGAATATGGCGTTTGAGGCGAAGTAGACTCGCCCCAGACGAATGAGCCCGCCTCGCTGACACGAAAGTCGAAGGGCGTGGCGAGTTTTCCGGGCGCCTGCTAGTCAGCTTTGCGTGGGTGCAACCTACAACGCTCGGGTCCTCGCGCTGCTGCTCGAAGAGGCGCACGAGTTGCTCGAGCGCGGTGATGTCACCTCAGCCTCGGCGACGCTCGAGGAAGCCGACGCGCTGGATGCTGATCACGGGCCGCTTCGAACCCTTCGCGCTCAGCTGGCCTACGAGCGTGGCGCGTTGGAAGAGGCGCTGGTGCACGCCGAGGTTGCCATCGTGAATGAGCCCTCGGCCGACGCCCACTACGTTGCGGCCCGGGTCTACGAGCAGCGAGCCCAGCAAGAGGAACGTACGCTTCACGACTTGGAGGTTCTGCGGCTCGATGCCGCGGACGATCTGCGCTTCGGTCACGTGCAGCGCGGCGATGTCGAGGCGCTCGAGCTACAGGCAGAGGCCGTGCTCGCTGAGCTGCCGGAATCGGTCGCCAAGAGTGTTCGGGGCGTTCCGGTCATTCTCGAGGCCAGGCCACATCCAGAACTCGTGCGCGACGGATTCGATCCTCGAGCCGTCGGCTTGTTCGAGGGTAGTATGGCCTTTGAGGACACGGTCCCGGACCGACCCACCCGCATCGTGGTCTTCTACGCCAACCTCATCGCGACCTGCCGCAGCGAGGCCGAGCTCGAGGAGCAGCTGCGCATCACCTTGCTTCACGAGATCGGTCATGCGCTCGGACTCGATGAAGACGAGGTCGACGCGCTCGGCCTCGGATAGCCGCTGTCTTCGGGCGCCGGACCGCCGGGGGGCCGCGGTCCACACGACACATGTGTCGTGGTTCGAGGCTTAGGGTGATGCGGGTGTCGTGTGCAATGTCGCACCACCGCGCTGCATGTGGAGGGGCCGCCCTAGGAGCCCGGTGGCATGTCGGTTGCACAGGAAAGCCCACGATGGCTCTCGGACGATGGCAGAGGTGGAATCTCAAGGTGCTCGTAACGCTCGCGGCGCTCGTCGGCTGCGGCTCGTCCGGTGACCCGACGGGTGGGGGCGGCACCGGCGGGGAGACGGACTCGCCCGAGAATCCCGGCGAGCCCGGGAATGCCGAGTCCAGCGGAACACCCGGGGCGACCACCGGTGGCGACGAGACGTCGGCGGGTGGGAACGGCTCGAGCGAAAGCTCGGATGGCTCGTCGGCGCAGTGCGAAGGCGACGAAGATTGTGAGCAAGGGTCGGCGTGCATCGGCTCGCGGTGCTGCTACGCGGTCGCCTACGACGGAAGTTGTTGCGAGAGCGGATACTGCGGCGACCCCAACGATTGCGAGGTCTTCGGCTGCGAACTCGACGAGGTGTGCACGGAGCACCGCTGCGAAGAGGTCGAGCCGCTGGCGGCGTGCGAGGATGCGTTTGTCTCGGCCATCTCTCTCCCGATCCCCGGCCTCTCGGATGCGACGATCGTGCTGTTCGCCGAGTCTGACGGCTCGGCCGGGCAGGAGCTCGTCGCGCTGGCTGAGTCCACGGTGACGGTGGCCGATGCGGTGCCAACGGGCATCCCGGTGCTGACGACGCTCGAGGTTCCGGGCAAGGCCGCGCTCCTGGGAGCCGTCGCGGCGGATCTCGACGCAGATGGTCTCGACGAGCTCTTGGTCGTGGATGCGGAGGGAACGGTGACCCTATTGCACGCGCTCGGGGCCTCCACATACGAGGCGGTGCAGGCGATCGGTGCAGGGGTGGAGCCACCGCTGGTGGTCGCGGACCTCGACGGCGGCGGCCTCGGCCTCATCGGCCGGTCGGCGCAGGGGTACACGACGTTCGGCATCGACGGGCTCGCGCTCGACGCGATCGGACATGCGCCGCCGGAGGGGATCTCAGGAGCCTCGTTCCTCGCCGTGGGGGCCCTGTTCTCCGCCACCGATCTGGCGGTCCGCGACGCAGGCGGTGTGGCGGTGGTCTCGAGCCCGGACGCCCAGGTGCAACGCGTGGACCCCGAAGGCGGCCAACCGGCGATCCAAGACGTCGACGGGGATGGACTCACCGAGCTGGCGATCGTCACCGGGGGGACCGAGCCGACGCTCATCAAACTGTGGTCGCAGGAGGCTCTGTCTGTGGAGGGCGGCGAGGCTGAGCGCGGGGTGCTGCCGGTTGACGGAGGTGTGCAGGCCTGGGGGAACATCGATGGCGACCAGGCCGCAGCGCTGCTGGTCGCATCGCCGACCCGCGTGGCGGTCGTCCGCCTCGGACCCGGGGCTTGCTATCAGTGGCTGGGTCCGGCGTCGGCGACCGATCTGCTCGCGGCCGGAGACCTCGATGCAGACGGGCATGACGAGGTCGTCCTTCGCGGGGCATCCGGCCTCGTGTTGCTCGATGCGTCGGCGGGTTGAGGGGCGGACGCGCGTCACAGCCCTTCAGCCCTGACGGTTCTCGCAAGACTTGGAAAGGGGTGTACCGTCATCGTCGATGACTCTCGATCCTGCGCTGGAGCGCCTTGTCCAGCAGTGGCGAAGTGATCACCTCGGACCGGACAAGGGCGAGGGCGTAGGGCTGCTGTGGAAGGAGGGCGGCTTCGTCGAGCTGCTCGTCGCGCTGCATCGCACGGCGCCCAGGACGATGGCAGCGCTCGCCGAGCAGCTCGCAACGGTCGAGCCCATCGATACGAGGATGCGAGACTTCCTCACCGCGTTGGGGAGCCCCGAGACGGACCGAGAGGACGCCTTCGAAGCGGTTGATCTCTACCTCCCGCGACAAGACTTCGCGGACGCGCTGGACGGTCTCGAGCCACCGATGGCTCCGCGGTTTCGGGACCGCATCGTGGACTGGCTGGAAGCCGCACGCGGTGTCGAATCGGCCCTGGACTCCGGTGCGCGTGTGCTGTCGATCTCCGCCGAGTTGCGACGCGACCTGCTCCGACTCCGACGGGCCCTGGGAGTCACGGGTGCCCCCGAAGTCCCGACCGCGTCGGTGGATGCGATCGTGGAGACGCTACGGTGCCGCGTTCCAGACGAGGTTCTCGCCACACTCGCCGCCCTCGGGAGAACCCCCGACGCGATGATTGGGTTGCTCGACGAGCTCGACGAGTTCTTCGCCGCAAACGAGCAGCCCGACTGGAAAACGCTGTCGTCGTTCGACCACGTGCCCTTCCTCGCATGGGGCGAGTATCCGCGCGTCTACGCCTGCTTCGGGAGAAGCGACCAAACGATCGACCAAATCGACACGAAGACGGCTTCATTCTCGAGGGACCCCCACACGGTCTCGGCGATGCTGCGTTGGGCGTGGCCCGATGTCGACTTCGAGGCCGAGGCGACGCCCGAGGGCGCCTTCGTGCCTCGGATCGTCGACGTGCCCCAGACGACCGCGGTCAGCCACCCGAAGTTCGGACCGGGAACCGTCGTTGAGGACCTCGGAGATCGCGCCAAGGTGAAGTTCGAGGACGGCTCGGAGCGCACGATGCTGTGCCGCTTTCTGAAGATCTGACGACAGGCCGCATCGGCCTCGACCCATCGCGCCAGGACTCTCGACCACGAAACAATCCACGCGGACCGGGCAGGCCAGCTGCGCGTCGCGTGGCTCAGGATTCCGGGGTGCGGTTGATCGGTCGGGCGTGGCCTTCGCCTTGGTCTGCACCATGCGTCGGCCCGTACACGACCAAGAGCTGACTCTCGAGTGCCATCTGGGAACCGGGGAGTCCGTCCCGCTCGACGTACGCGACCGCGGTCTCGAGATCGAGCCTGCCCCTTACGACGAGCGTTTGACCGACACGGGTTGGCCGCGCCTAATTCAGGCGAAGTGAAATGGGATGGAGGACTACCGGAGGGCAGCTGGAGAACGGGGTTGTCGCGCAAAGGAACGGCAACCGAGTGTCGCTCCAACGACCAGCTCGCGGTTCGTGGGCTCCGGCCGATGCGTCCAGCGTCCTCATTGTGATCGGGCGGCTGATCGGCCCCGCACGACCGCCGGGCGTCTGCCCAAACCGGGACTCCAACCCGCCACAGTTCCTGAACGTGCCCGACAGCGGAATCGGAAGCTCGAACGCACTTCAGAAGGTCCTTGCCGCTGCGTCTGTGGGCGTCTAGGGTCGGCGCATGGCGAAGAAGGTGGCGAAGAAGGTGGCGAAGAAGAAGGTGGCGAAGAAGAAGGCCGCCTGTGCTTCGACCCGCACTGGCTCGCGGTCGTCGCCAAGGGCTACCGCTCCTCGGAGTCGCGGCGGCGCGCGCCCGTCGGGCTTCCAGGCGCGACGAGGGACTTCCGGGTGCTGCCGGAGCCGGTGCGCGTCTCCGCAGAAGAAGTCGCTTCCGTGGCCCGGAAGCTCTCTGGGCTCTGCTCTTCTTCTTCGCCTTCCTCTCTGCCCGTGCCCCTCAACTT
>CAYGTG010000684.1:0-4956 GCA_964352485.1 uncultured Nannocystaceae bacterium
CCTCGGGCTGCACGGGATTGTGTACGCTGAGACGACGCCGCACGCGGTTGCTGGGGGCCACATTCACGTGGGCACGGGCGTTTCCGTGGAGGATGCGCGGGCTTTGACCGACGCAACGCTCGAGGCGGTTTTGCAGACCTATCCGGCAGAGTCGCTCGCCTGCCCGAAATCACGTTGACCTGTCGCGTGGGCGCGCGTTTGCGTAGGCTTGGGGCGTGAGCTCCCCTGACGCGTTTCGTGAGCGCTGGTCGATGATCAAGTGCCCTGTCTCCGCGCGGTTCGAGCATCCTCTGGGCGAAGTCGCGGTTCGGCTCGCCTCAGGGCCGGAGCGCCCACCAGGTCGACCGGGGGAAGATGCGGCGGCGGTCCTCGATTGTGGCTCTGGCGCCTTGCTGCTCGCGGTCGCGGATGGGATGGGGGGCCAGCGGGGCGGAGCCCGAGCCTCGAAGGTCGCCGTGGAGGTGTTGGCCGAACGGCTGGCCGAAGGGACTGCGGACTCGGCCCACGTCGTCGACGCGGTGGACGAGGCTCAGGTCCGAACCAGGGCGAGCCGCGGCGCTGGAGCGACGACGCTGGTCGTCACCCTGATCACGCCCGAAGGGGTTCGCATGTTCAACGTGGGCGATTCGGAAGCGATTCTGCTGACGCCGCGCGGCAAGGTCAAAGTCCGCACCACGGTCCAGTCGCCGGTCGGATACCTCGTCGCGGCCGGCGCACTGACGCCCGACGATGCGCTACTCCACGAGTATCGGCATCTGCTGAGCTCCGCGGTGGGCATCGACGCCATGCGACTCGAGGTCTGCCCCCGTGTGGCGTTCGGCAAGAGAGACACCCTGGTCTTGGGCAGCGACGGCATGTTCGACAACGTCTTCGAGCACGAGCTGCTGGAGATCACGCGCAACCGCAACCTCGAGGACGCCGCGGACGAACTGGCGATGCTCGTCGCGGCTCGGATGCAACGCGGGGGTGGTCCTCCCTGCAAACCCGACGACATGTCCTTCATTCTGTTCCGGCCGAAGCTTGCCAAGGCTGCGCCGAGGAAGAAGCGCAAGAAGAAAGCGAAGGTCGAACCCAAGGCGAATGCCGAGGCCGAGGCCGCTGAGTCGTAGCGCCCGTCAGCCCTCCGGCGGGACGAAGTTGGAGCAGGCTTCGTCGATCAGGCCGACCGCTTGCTCGAACGTGGGGCCGAACTCGTCACAGATGCCGCCCACGAAGCCAGTGGGGCCAAAGAAGTTGGTGAACTCCACCAGGCGTTGGCCATCGTTGACCAGCTCGGCCGGGGGGCACGGGCCATCCTGGTAGTTCACCAAGGTGACGACCGCAGCATTCTCCGGTGCGTTCTTCACCGCGACCACGTTGTTGTACCAATCCTGCGGGGTGCCCATCGAAGTGAGGAACTCGGGATCGCCGGGCCCATCCCACTCGTCGGTGATCACCACGGCCACGAGCAGAGCGTCGTCACGAATGAAGCCCTCGTTGCACTGCCCCGCGCCCGCAAGGTTGCCGCCGATCGCAGCCTTGAGCGCATCCATCGGAGCCTCGGCTCCGAAGCCGCCCACGCCCATCTTGGCTGCGCACGCGAAGCTCTGCGTGAGGTCGTCTTGCTCGGTCATGTAGTTGTGGCCCTCGGCAAAGGGCCCACACACCTCACCCGAAGACGCGTCGCCGCCGGTCTGCGTGACGAGCCCGCCCATGAAGCGGCAGTTCGGACTGTTCCACCCGTAGGCATCGGTGGCGACGACCCCGACGTGATAGTCGTCGACCTCATCGAGCGTGGACTCGATGCCTTCGATGAGCGCCGGGAAGTTTGCGACGAGGTTGGCCTGGTCGTCTTCCATCGACAGCGAATTGTCGACGACGAAGACAAAGTCGATCTTGGAGCAACCTTTCTGGGGCGCAGGTGCATCGCCGCCAGGGTTCGATGGGGGTCCGCCGACGTCGAACACACCACCGGGCCCGCTCTCCATGCCGGCGCCCGACTCCTCGCTGCCGCTGACGTCGTCGTCGGCGCTGCCACCGGTGCCGCTGAGCGCATTTCCGCCCGAACTCAGTGGGGGGACGCCGCTCGCGGAATCGCGCTCGACGTCGCCGCACGCGGTACAGAGCGCAAACGACGCGATAACGATGGTTCCCCACTTCATGTCGTACAAGGTGCGCATAGGGGCCCGGAGGTTCCCGAGGCATTGCGGCGGGCCGGTAGCTCTGGAATCGTGCGCGTCGTGAAGACCGATCGCTTGGCATGGGGGACTTCGGCGCTAGCGGCGTTGGCGCTGCTGGGATGCGGGGACGACGTGCCTGCGACCGGCGGGACGGACACCGAGGGAAGCTCGTCGTCCAGTGGCGATCCCACGACCGGCGTAGGCCCGAGTACCGCCTCGAGTACCACCGAGCCCGGGACGACGGCTGCGGACACGAGCGGCTCGGAGACGGGAGCGGGCACCGACACCGACGCCGACACCGACACCGACGCGACGGGCGGCGATGTCACCGAGACCGATGGCGATACCGATACCGACACCGACACGGATGCTGGAGGCCCGGTGTGTGGCGACGGGATCGTCGAGGGGGACGAATCGTGCGACGACCGCGGCGAGTCGCCGACATGCAACGTGGACTGCACGACGTCTGCGTGCGGCGACGGCGTCACCAACGAGACCGCGGGAGAGGTATGCGACGACGAGGGGGACTCGAAGACGTGCGACGCCGACTGCACTGCGGCGCTGTGCGGTGACCTGACGGTGAACGAGGCGGCGGGGGAAGCCTGTGACGACGGAGACGAGACCCAGACGTGCAACGCCGATTGCAGCGTGGCGGCGTGTGGAGACGGTGTTCTCAACGAGACTTCCGGCGAGACCTGTGACGATGCGGGGGAGTCCGCGACGTGCGACACCGACTGCAGCGCGGCCGAGTGCGGAGATGGGTTGCTCAACGTTGCGGCGGCTGAGGAATGTGAAGGCGGTCCGGGCTGCAGCGAGAGCTGCGTGATCACGTGCGCGGCGTTCAGCGCCGACATGTTCGACGCGAACACGACATTCTCCGCGGCGGCGTTGGCCGGCATCGCGACGGGCATGGCCTGGGATGGAACCAACCTCTACTCGGTCAGTGGGGGAGGCGTGGCTGGGGATCGCGTTGCGCAGCACGAGTTCGACGGAACGCTGAACGCTGTCTTCGCGCCAGGCGTCGATTTTCGCTCCGTGTTTACGCAGGGCGATGGGACCGAGACTGTCTACGCGCGGGCCTTCAACAGCCCCACGCTGAGGGTGATGGGAGCGCCGGGCGTGTTCGCGAACGACGTGACCCTTGCGACCGCAGAGCCCAACCTCGACGCACAGTCTGCGGTGGTCTGGAATGACGATAGCGACGAGTTTGTCGCGCTGACGTTGGGGGTCATCCTCCGGTGGACCTCCGATGGCACGTTCGTCGGCATCACCACGCTGCAGGGGCTCGGTGACGACCCCGCAGAAATCGAGGCTCCCTCTGACCGGTCCTTGGCCTGGGGACAGGGGTGCTACCTGACCTACGCCGACGGCGAGCTGTCCTCTTGGGATGTCGCCGGGCAGCGGGTCGACACCACCACGTTGACGGGCGCTGGCGAGAACCTCGACGCCGAGTTCTCATTGAGCTACGCGAACGGTGAAGTGTTCGTCGGCGATGGCACGAACTGGCGCGGGTTCGCCGTTTGGTAGGCGCTCAGCCCGGGGCTGCGAGTCCTTTGGTCCTGAAGTCCGTTCCGGGTTTGTGCCACCCGACCGCTATGTAGCAAGATAGCGGAGCGTCCCGGAGGGATGCGCAGCGGAAAAGACAGAAGGTACCGAGCGTAGTTCCCACCGACCGAAGGGTTTCGGAAGGACCCCACACCCAAAGGGGGATCCTGCAGAAACCCGGCTCGGACTTCAGACACGAGGTGCCAGGGGTGCGGGAGAGAGGACTTGAACCTCCACATTGTTTCCAATACAGGAACCTAAATCCTGCGCGTCTACCAATTTCGCCACTCCCGCGAGTCGCCCCGGAGAGTATCAGGGTGTTGGAAAACCGGATAGACGCCCCATGCCGGGGGATCTGGCGCTGGCGGAGGTGCGGGGCTGGCGAGGCGAGCGCGGCTCAACTCGGCTCCGACGAGGGCATTCGAAGCCAGGCTGCGCCGATCGTCACCGGGATGCACAGCGCGACGAAGGCCACGAGCGCGACGTCGTAGCTGCCGGACAGTCGATCGCTGAGCCCGAACGCGAGCGGACCGAGGCCGGTCGAGATGACCGCGACCCGGTTGAGCGCGCTGCGGATCGTGCCGTGGTGCTCGCGGCCAAAGAAGCGAGCGGTGGCCGTGGTCACGACGGTGCCGAGGAGGGATTGGCCCACGGCCAGCGTGATGACCGCCGCGAGGGCTCCGGCGTAGGACGCGGTCCACAGCAGGCCCGCGCAGCCGAGCCCGAGCGAGGCACTGCCCAGCCCGAGCAACCACGCGGGCGCAACACGGTCGACGAGACGCCCGGTGGGAAGGGCCAAGACCGCCATCGCGAGGGTCCACCCGCCCACCAGCTCGGCCGCGGCGGTGCGGTGCAGCCCCTTGTCGAGCACGAGCGGCTGCATGTCGAACAGCACTGCGGTGGCGATCATCGCAGAGAGCACCATCCCGCCGGTCAGGAGCCAGAACGCGCGGGTGCGTTGCGCGGCGCGAAGGTCCATCCCCTGCGTGGACGGCTCGCCCGGTTCATCATCGCCATCGAGGTTCAGGCCCAAGGTTTCCGGCCGATCGTGCAGGAGCGTCAGCGCTGCAGAGGCGACCACGACCGCGACTACAACCCCGTAGATTGTCCACGTGCTCCGCCAACCGATCGCGTCGATGCTCGATTGGGTCAGCGCCGGCAGTGGAGCCCATACCCCGAACAACATGACGGTCTTCAGACCCGTGAGCGTCCCCAACCGCCGGTGCAACCACATGGCCAAGGCGTGGCTGCA
>CAYGTG010000685.1:0-4955 GCA_964352485.1 uncultured Nannocystaceae bacterium
GCGCCTTCCGCCGCTCCGTCCGCGGCGCCATCAAGGCCATCGAGGCCATCGAGGCCATCGAAGTCGATGTCCAGGGCGTCGATGCCAAGCGCGCCGACGATCACCATGAGCCAGTAGGCACAGCAAACGGCGAGCAGGACGGTGAAGATCACCGTCGGAAAGCTGAACGTGGTGGCAAGGAACTCTGTCATCGGGGGCGTCTCGGGCTCGGGGCGCGCGAATGTCCACGGCGGCGGATCCACGCACGCAAACGCGCGCCATTCGAACCCGTTCCTACCGTCAGCATCCGTTCGGGAGGCTGCCACAAGATCGCCAAAGGCGTCGAGGGAAGCCGCTGCGTGCGGACAGTGCGGACAGAGGGATAACCCCGGTACGCCGGACCTATTCCCGCCGGCCTTGCGGCCGGGGCATCTGTAGGTATGGGTCCCCCGTGGCCCGTTGCGCAGCGGCGCGGCGCCGGTCCCAATGACACACTGGGGCCCGTGTCTCGCCTCCTGCTCGCCACGCTCGGACTGACGCTGCTCGGATGCGCCTCTCGCCCGAGTCCGCGCGCCCCCACGCTCCCCGAGGCGAGCGCAGCCCAGCAGGCGTGGCACTACACCGCCACGGTGGCGCCAGACCGGTCGAACATCGAGGTCCGGCTTTGCTTCGAAGGGCCGCCAGGAGATCGGCTCGTCTCCTCCAATGGCCGGGCCGCCGACTACATCGAGCACGTCCGGGTGGGAGATCGCCGCATCGCCAAGACCGGCCGAAGCTTCAGCCTCACCGACGTGAACGCCGGCGACTGTCTCGACTACCGGGTCGACCTCCTGGGCATGACCCGCGCCGAGGGATTCTCCCGGCACGTCCGAAGCGAGGGGGAGAGCGTGCTGCTCCGCCAGAGCATGTGGCTTTGGTACGCACGCGAACTCCCCGATGACATCGACGTCACCATGACCCTCAGCCTGCCCGAGGGCGTCGAAGCATCGGTGCCGTGGATCGCGATGCCCGGCGAAGATCGCTCCGCCCGAGTCTGTCGCTACCAGCTCGACTCCACCGTTTTTCGCTGGATCGGCTACAACGCGTTTGGAAACCTGGGGCTGCAGCGTTTCGAGACCGGCGGCACCGAGGTCGAGGTCGCAACCCTGGACCTGCCGATGCACGCGACAAAACCTGGCCTCAGGGCGTGGGCGAGCGATGCCGTCGCGGCCTCGGCAGAGCTGTTTGAAGGCTATCCCCGAGAGCATCTGCAGATGCTCGTCCTACCGGTCGAGGGAAGCGGCTCCGGATCGGTCTACTTCGGCATGGCCGGGCGCGGCGGCGGTCCAGGCGTGTACATCCTGATGGACGACCAGGTCGAAGACCAAGATCTGCTGGGGGGCTGGACCACCACCCACGAGCTCCTGCACCACGGGATGCCGTTCATCAACGACCCCTGGATGGCCGAAGGTTGGGTCAGCTATTACACCGAGCTTCAGCGCACCCGCTTGGGGCATCGCGACGAACGCGACGGCTGGCAGCAGCTCTTCGAAGCTTTCGAGCGAGGCCGCCGAACCAAGCGTTCGGGCACGCTGCAAGAGGTCAGCGACCGAATGCACGACAACTTCGGCTACCAGCGGGTCTACTGGGGCGGCGCGGCGGTGGCCTTTGCCGTGGACGTCGCGCTGCGCAAGGACTCTGGCGGAGAGAAGAGCCTCGACGACGCCATGCGGTTTCTGCGGTCTTGCTGCGGGGAAGCCCGGCACAAATGGGACGCCAAAGACCTGCTGGCCAAGCTCGACGGTTGGTACGGAAAGCCGCTGTTCACCGACGTGGCCGAGTCGATCCTCTCGCAGGAGGGTTTCCCAGCGGTTGAAGCCACGTTTGAAGCGCTGGGCGTGGAGACGTTCTCAGGGCGCGTCCTGCTCGACGACGAGCACCCGATGGCCGAACAGCGCCGCGCGATCATGGCACCGCGAAAGAACTGACCACGGAGGGCCACGGATCCGGCAACGTTTGCCGGCGCCTCTTCATCGATGGCCTGTATGCACAGAGCATGAAGCGCAACGAGCCTCTGTCCACGGTGATGAGCACCGAGCTGACGACGGTCAACGTCACCCACAAGCTGAGCGAGGTCCGAAAGCTGCTGGCCGAGCACGGGATTCATCACGTGCCGGTCGTGAGCGGAACCAAGCTCGTCGGCCTGATCAGCGCCACAGACATGATCCGGGTGAGTTTCTCCGCCTACGGAGCTGACGCCCGGGCCGTCGACGCGATGCTCGACCACGAGTTCTCCGTCGAAAAGGTGATGTCCACCGAGCTCACCACGCTGTCGAGCACCCAAAAGGTGCGCGACGCCGCCGCGGTCCTCGCCTCGGGGAAGTTCCACTCCGTCCCCGTGGTCGACGCCGAGCAGAACCTCGTCGGTCTCGTCACCAGCACAGACCTCATCCGCTACCTCGCGGACCAGTTCTAGGCGGAGGGACAGCCACGATGACCGACCTTGAAATCGGCAAATACATGAGCCCGCTGACCATCTCGATCGGGGTGGAACAATGCCTGAAGACGGCCGCGGCGAAGATGGCGGAACACACGGTCCGTCACCTTCCGGTCCTCGATGGCGGGCGCCTCGTCGGGGTCCTCAGCGAACGGGACGTGCACTGGCTCGCCTCGTTGGGCACCGACACCTCCAAGGTCGCGGTCTCCGAGGCCATGAGCGACATTCCCTACCTGGTCCCCGCGAACACCTCGGCCAAGACGGTTGTTCAGAAGATGCACGCGGACAGACTCGGCAGCGCGCTCATCGAAGAGGATGGACGCCCGGTGGGCATCTTCACCACGACCGACGCGCTGCGGCTTTGCGGCGACCTGCTGTCATAGCGCGGCCACCGAGTCCGGCGCGGGCTCGTCAAGTGCGCGGCTGCCGGCGCGAGGTCGGCTCCCACGAAGCGGTCGTACTCGTCGGGGTATAGACGGGGCCCAGGTCGGTTTCCCCTCAGGGAATTTTCGAGTTCCCACAGATTGCGCCCAGGCGTGGCGGTACGGGTCGTCCGATGGCAGGATGTCGGACCTGGGCGCAAAACGAGCATACGCCGAACCGAGCGCGCTGGCGCTGTCGGTCCCGGCGCAGACCCAAGACGACAACGCCACGCTGCGGGAGATTCGGCAGCGGCTGAGCCGTGCAATCGCATCGGTGTGCCCCGCCGCAATGAAGGCGCACAGCGAAGACATCGTGCAGCTCGCCATGCTGCGGTTGGCGAAGGTGCGTCGCCAAGGCACCGACGCCGCGCCCCTGCCGGCTGCGTATCTGTGGCGCGTGGCCTACTCGACCACCATCGATGAGCTTCGCAAGCTGCAGAGTCGGCAGCGGACGGTCGAGAGGGCCACCGAAGCCTCCGTGGCCGGACCCACCGCCGTGCCTGCGCCCGACAGCTCTGCCGAGGCACAGCAGCTCGGCACGGCGATTCGAGCCTGCCTGCGCGGCTTGGGCGACAACCGTCGTCGCGCGGTCAACCTCTACCTCCAAGGTCACACCGTCCCGGAGGCAGGCTCCATGCTGGGCTGGAATCGCAAGAGAACCGAGAACCTCGTATTTCGCGGACTTGCCGACCTTCGCAGCTGCCTGCATGGGAAAGGGTTCTCGCCGTGATTGAGCCCGCCGCCCCGCCATCGTCACAGACGCTCGCCCGCCTGCGGGCCGGGTTCGCCCAGATGCCGCCGCGCTCGGGCGCTGCGTTCACCGATCCCGAACAGATCTGGGCGGCCGTGCACGGGGCTGTCGACGCAGAGGGTGAGCCCGACCGGGAGGCGCTCATCGACCGGCTGCACGAAGATCCCCAGCTCGCCCTCGAGTGGCGTCTGGCCGCCGCGATGGGTCCCATCGAGATCGAGGACACGCCCGCCATGCCGCAGCGCCGCACCGAGTCGGTGGTTCGCGGTTCGGCTCCGCGGTGGGCGAGCGTCTCCACCATCGTCGGTGTCGCGGTCGCCGCCGCTGCCGCGCTGGCGCTGTGGATGGCGACACCGCCCCCCGAATCCACGCTTACCCCCGCGTCCGAGCCCGCCTTGCGTGCGCCGCAAGCACAGCCGCTGCTGCAAACAACCCTGGCGGCCGAGCACCCACTTCCGCGCACGGACTTTCGCGTGCACTGGTCCTGCGAAATCGAGGGTGCGTCCACGTTCACGCTGCGGGTGACCACCCAGGCGCTCGAGCCGATCTACGAGGCGCACGATCTCACGAGCCCGACCGCTCGGGTTCCGGCGGCTGCACTCGCTTCCGTCCCTTCGGGCACGGTGTTGCTCTGGCGTGTCGAGGCGATCGAGCCCAGTGGGCGGCGCCACGCGTCCGAGGTGTGGGAGCTCGCCGTGCAGTGATCCCACGCGTTCGCGGGCTGAGCCTGGCTGTATTCGTGTCGCTCAGCTTCGCGCCGGCGCTTGCGAGCGGGGCTCCGACGCTCGCGCAGTGTCGCCGCGATGTGGACGCCCAGACCCGCAGCCGGGAGTCCTGGGGGTGTTTCTACCGAGCGGCGCGCGGCGGCGTGGAGCGGTCGGATGCAGAGGCCGGCCTGCGGGCGAGCATGTCCCGCCACGCGCAGATCCTCGAGGAGCCGCGAGCGCGGGGCTACGCGCTGCTGAGCCTTGCGAACATCATCGCCGAACACGAGTCGAACGCCGGATTGGCGCTGTACCAGGACGCGCTGGATTCGCTGCAGGCGGGGGAAGATCACCTGGCCGTGGTGCTGACGCTGCTCAACATGGCGCACCGGTTTCGCGTCGTCGGCAAGCCCGAGCGCGGCGCCGAAGCGCTCCAAGCCGCGGCCGAAGCCGCCCGCACGCTGGGCGAGCCCAAGTGGATCGCAACGGTCGCGGTCGAGTCCGTACGCCACGACCTGCGCACCCACGGAGATCTCGGACACGCGGAGCGAACGCTCGCCGACGTCGAGCCGCTGCTGTTTCCCGGCGGCAGCTACCAGGCAAAGGTGGCGTGGCTCAACGCG
>CAYGTG010000686.1:0-4950 GCA_964352485.1 uncultured Nannocystaceae bacterium
CGTCATCGACATCCGGAACTACCCGAGCGAGTTCATGGTCTTCGCGCTGGGCGCGCGGCTGGTGCGCGAGACCACAGCCTTTGCCAGCTTCACGCAGCCGGATCTTGCCAACCCCGGGGCGTTCCGGTGGACGGCAGGGGGGCCGCTCTCACCTGAGAAGCCAGGCTACGAGGGCAGAGTCACGATCCTGATCGACGAAGTCTCCCAGAGCCAGGCCGAGTACACCGCGATGGCCTTTCGCGTGGCACCCGACGCGCTCGTGATCGGCAGCACCACAGCGGGTGCGGACGGCAACGTCTCGTCAATCCCCCTGCCAGGTGGCCTGCGCACAATGATCAGCGGAATCGGCGTCTTTTACCCGGACCGCTCGCCGACCCAGCGGATCGGGATCGTACCGGACGTCGAGGTGCTCCCAACGATCGCCGGAGTGCGTGCCGGCCGCGACGAAGTGTTGGAGGAGGCCCTGCGGCAGATCCTGGGCGAAGACGTGACCGAGGAAGAAGTGCGAAGGCTCGCGCGACCGGAGCGGTAGGGAGATCGAGGCGTTTCAAAGTTCAAGGAAGGCACCTGGCGCTCCCGTCACCGTGTGTCGTCATGCGATGCGGTAACACCCACAGCGCGCTGGTCGTTCGGACGGCCAGAACATGGTCGTGCCCCCACTCGCGTTCGCTGGCGCCGGCTTTGCCACCGTCCTTACCTCTTGGGTCACCTATCTGGCGACCGTTCCGTCCGGGAAGGTGCCGCTCAAGCCCTACGGACACCTTGCCGCTCAGGCTCTGGGGGCCGTACTTGCGGCCGCTGGACTGTCCACGGCGATCACCAGCGGTGGTGCGTTGCTGCCGACCCTCGTTGCAGCCCCTGCGCTGACGCTAGCGGGGATGTTTGGCTACCTGTACACCCAGCGCGCGACTCCGGTCGGGCGGCTACGGATCGCCGTGGGCGAACCGCTGCGTCCGTTCACCGCGCTCACCCCAGAAGGAACAACCTTCGACGCCAAGTCGCTGCAAGGCCGACGGGTATTGCTCAAGTTCTTCCGCGGTCACTGGTGACCCTATTGCAGCGCCGAGCTACGGCGCTTCGAGACCATCAGCCCCAAACTTGCCGAGTACGACGTCGAGGTCGTGGCGCTGAGCAAGGACACGCCGCAAGACGCTGCGAGTCGCGGCAAGCGCGACAAGCTCTCGTTCCAGCTCTTGTCCGACCCCAAGCTGGAAGTCCTGAAGGACTACGGAGCCGAGCACCACAAGGCCGTAGAGTTCTCGACGGGCAAGTTCACCGTCATGGGTGTGCCGCTGGCCCTCGTTCCGTCGTTCAAGTCGATGGCGATCCCGACGACGATCCTGGTCGACGAACACGGCATCATCCAGTGGATCGACCAGTCCGAGGACTATCGCATTCGTAGCGATGAAGACCGCGTCCTCACCGAGGTGCAGCGGGTGTTCGGCGAAGGCTGCTAGAACCGCAGCACGGGCCCGGCCGCGAACTCGAGCTCATAGACCCAACCGTGGGGCTCGTTGACTGCGGCAAAGTCGAGCTCTGCGGACGCGCCCCAACGGTCGTTGGCCCAAACATACATCCCGGTCGCAGCAATGGCTCCGGGCGCAACGAACCGCTCCTCGCCCACGCCAAACACGACCACCGCGCCCAGCCCGACGAACGGGTCGAAGCGATGGCTCGCGTGGAACGGCTTCTTCAGCAGGATGTCGACCGGGAGCGCCGGCCCGGCCTCGGAGAACAGCGCGTTAACGCTGACTTCTACCTCGAGCCACCGCGGCACCAGCGTCCGCTCGTACGCGAACCCAAAGCCCCCTTGCGGCTTCGCATCGCGGCCTGCTCCCTCCTCGAAGGCCCCGACCCCGATGGCTCGGACCCCGACCAGGTTGTGGTCATGGAGCGGGCATACCAACTGGTCGTGTGCGTGGACCGGAGGCTCATCCACATCGGGGTGGCCCGCGAGGGCCAGCACAAGGAGCAGGGGGGTCGACATGGGTAGCAGCGGTCGAGCAACGGGCGGCTGGGGCGCTGTGTTACTGCCTCTCACGCACCCGTTCCCGTCCGTCGCGTCGAAGGGCCACCCAGCATCTTCGATCTGCTACACCGAACGCCTCGCCGAGGCGGGCATCGATGGGTCGGTCGGATCGACTGGTGGAACAACCGTCGGCTGCTCGGGCGGGTTGGCTCGAGCCGCCTCGACTTCGCGCGAAGTCCGACCCGACGGCGATCAACGCGCGCACAGCGACCTCGACACGCTGTGCTTCCAGATCGACCGTACCCACCGCCGGAGAGTCGAGCACGGCGCGGGATCTGGTGCTGAGCGCAAGAACGCGACGGAATGAAGCCCTGGCACGGAATCGGCGTTTCGATCAGGCGCGAGCGCGGGAGGTTGCACTACATCACGGATGTCGGCGAGGCGCGTCTCGCCACGCGTCCAGCCTTCACCCCGCGGGACTACCGGTCACACACGGCGCCGCCGTGATGACCCGTCCCATGCGTGACTCCAATCCCCGCTTCGAACGCGTGCTGACAGCCGTTGTCTTGCTGTCGGCCATGTACCCTTTCCTCGACCTTTGTCGCGCAGCCTGGGCGTTTACGACGGACGATGCGTTCATCTCTCTGCGCTACGCCCACTTCTGGGCGATGGGCGAGGGCGTGCGCTTCAACGCGGAGGGACCACCGGTCGAGGGGTACTCCAACTTCGGGTTTGTGTTGCTCTCGTCCGTGCTCCTTCGCCTGGGGATCGACCCTCTGCTCGTGCTCAAGGCCCTGGGTGTCGCCGCCTGCCCGCTCACCGCGATGGTGCTCTACCGAATCGCGCGGGGACGCGTCAGCCGGCTGTTCGCTACGCTGCCCGGGGTCGTCTACCTGGCCTTTCCCGGGACCGCGTGGTGGGCGGTCAGTGGCCTCGAAACGACCCTCTACACGTTGTCGGTTGTGGTGGCCCTTTGGCTATTCCTTCGAAGCTCACGGCGGCCTGCGTTCGCGGTGCTGGCCGGAGCGGTCATCGCGTTGGCGGGGTGGCTTCGTCCCGATGGGCCCTTGATCGGTCTGGTCCTCAGCATCGTCTTGGTCGGGCAGTGCGTCTGTGGCAAGTTTGGACGCGGGCGTTCGAGCGCAGCGACGCCGCTGAGGACCTTGCTGCGGCTCGCGGTGGGATTCCTGCCCCTGTACGCGCCGTACCTTCTGTGGAGGATTGTCTACTTCGGCCACCTCCTTCCGAACTCGGTCACCTGCAAGCTCACCTATGGCGGGTCGCCCTGGACCGTCATCTTGGAGTACGTACCCGTACTTATCGTGTCGCTGGCGGTGCTGGGCTGGGCGGGGCGGCGGCTGCTGTCGACGACCCATCTGGCCTGTCTTCTGTTCAACGCAATGACCATCGTCCTGCTGTACGGGGTCGACACCACGATCTCCTACGGCCTTCGGCACTTCTTCGCGGCGTTCGTTCTGCTGCTCATCCCGGTCGCAGCGGGAGCGCAGCGTCTCAGCGTCCTGCGCGGCGGACCCGAGTCGTCGAGAGGGTGGGTCGCGATGGTGGTCCTGCACGCGATCGTCTGGGGAAGCATCAGCGTGTGCAACGTCGAGGGACGGCTCCAAAGCTTCGCGCAGGACTACGCGGAGCGCTCCGCGGTTCGAGCTGAGGTCGCGGGCTGGCTTCGCGAACAGCTTCCTGAAGGCGCCACCTACGTTCTGGGCGACGTCGGGGTCTGCGGGTACCTGACGCCGAACCTCCAGCTCATCGACGCGTACTGCTTGAACAACGGCGCGCTGGGTCATGCCGCCGAGGGCACGTACACCGAGGTCCTGACCCAGCAGGTCCTCGAGCAGCGCCCCGCGGCGATGGTGCTCACCTCGCGGAGCCCCACCGTCTTGAAGTCCCGCTCCGCTCGGTTCGCCCGTGTCCTCGAGGATCCCCGCGTGTGGGTGCACTACGAGCTGGCTGCGGTGTTCGGCGACGACGAGGGTGGCTTTAACTACTGGGTCTACCGCCGCCGCTCGAATCCCGCCGGGGATCCGGCAAGACGTTGAGACGAAGACCTGTGAGGCCCCCGCACGCCTACTCCTCGGACTCCTCGGACTCTCCCTCGGATCCCTGGGCGGCGAGCTCGGCTTGGGTCTGCGGGCTACGCGGTGGTCGAGTCCCTCGGGGCAGACTTCGAGATCATACGGATCAGCAACGTTTCGAGTCCAACGAAGAGGGCATCGTTGGCCCTGTATACGGGAGGGACGCCCAAGCGCTTCGCGCCCACGTCGGCAACGACGACCTCGGTCGAACTCCCGTCCGGAGGCAGTGTCCAGCGAGCCCAATGGCGGGACGACGATGGCCGGTTTCACTTCGAGGTCCGCTCGAGGTTGCGAAGCTTCCCTTGTGTGACCCACGCCTGGGCCGAAGCTGCCGACGAGGCCACGCCCAACGCGTTGTGGTCTGTCCTCTGGGAGTAGACCCCCTCTTCGCCCGCGTCATCGTGGGCTGGCGTGTGAGCACCTGGATGCGGACCGACCTGGTGCTCGACGCGCTCGAACAAGCCCTCCACGATCGTCGTTCGAGCGAGCGAGCGGCTTGTCGACCACAGCGACCGCGAAGTTGCCCGGAAGAAGACGCGGCAGGCGTTGGACGAGCGCCGCGAAACTCTTCAGGGTCAATCCTCCGCTGCCCAACGTTGGGGTATCGCAAGGCAGGCGCCCAGCCGTCGCCCGGCAGACCGAAGACAAGTCGGTCCGCCCGTGCCCAAACCGGGAGTGTTGCGGTCCGTCGCAGTGAAGGCCGTCGGCGCAAGCGCAGGTCTTTCGGGCGCGAGAGAATGACTCGGTCCAGTTGAGGCTGGCTCCGGCGGTGCGCGGTACGTTCGGCGTTGGGAAGCGCTTCTAGTACCTCATGCCCAAAGTCCGTGCCGGGTTTCTGCGCGACCCCCTTCGGGGTGTGGGGTCGCTCCGACCCCCTCGGTCACCGAG
>CAYGTG010000687.1:0-4943 GCA_964352485.1 uncultured Nannocystaceae bacterium
CATCTCCCGCCGTCATAAGGGGAGCCCCGCGACGGCTCGGATGGATCACAACATCCGCGATGTTTTCCTCGGGTCCCCCACCAGCACCACCGGTGTCACGGAGTCGGAATCGGTCAGCATCTGCAGCGGTTGCGCCTCGTCGAACGCGTTCACCAGCACGCGGGCCTGCCCCCAGCGGAAGCTGGCGTGAAACCTAAGCCGAGCGACCTCGCAGTTCGGGAGGCCGAATTGACCTGGGCGAGTCCCTCGCCAGGCCGCGGAACCTCTTGGCCAGACGCGGGGTTCGCTGAAGCTCGAAGGCGCCAGCTGAGCTAGCGATCGGGCGCAGTTCGCAACCCACTCTCGTGGGAGCAGCGGTTGCTGCTCGGCGTCCGCTCGCCGGGCAGGGAGTCGTCGCCCAGGATGCGCAGGACGGGCTGGGGGCCGACGGGAGCGAGGAAGCTGAAGAAGACTTGGAGCATGGTGTTCATGGCGGTTTCGTTTCGTCTGGGGTGGGCGCTGGGAGGTCATCTCCCGCGTTCATGGGGGGAGCCCGGCGCGGGGCTCGATGGATCACGGGATTCGCGAACTTCTTCTGTCCTTCCTCTTCGACACCGCCGCGAGGGTCTGGGGGTGATCGCTTTTCGGCTGGGACGGGCAACACAGACATGGACCGCTTCATCACCACCGCCGCCCTCTGTCTCGGTATCTGCGCTACCACCGCTTGCAACGAGCACCCGCTCAAGCCCGTGGAGTACACGTGGCACCAGACCTGCGGCGAGTCCCTGAGCATCGCGTCGGAGCGACCGAACGTGATGCTCGTGCTCGACAGGTCGTCGAGCATGACCGCCGAGGCCGAGAAGTGGGACCACGACAATCGGCCGGAGACTGCCCCGGTGACGCGCTGGTCGAGCCTGCATGGAGTCACATCCGACTTGCTCGGGCGCTTCGACGACCGCATGCACTTCGGTGCGGTCTTGTTCCCGTCGGAGGATGCAGCCGAAAAAGGGCCCAGTGCGTGCCTGACCGCAGACGCGGCGGACGTCGAGGTTGGCGCCGACGGAGCGAGTCAGATTCTCGCGATGCTTCCGGGTGCGGGCGCCCTGACCCAAGGTGGAACCCCAACCCGGGCAGGACTGCTCAACGCGCTCGACCACCTCAATGACCTCGACTCCGAAGCCCCGCGTGCGATCGTGTTGGTGACCGACGGCGAGGCGAACTGCGTTGGCGACGACCTTGTCGAGTACGACGCGGTGGTAGAAGAAGTCGTCGCCCAGGCCCAGCTCGATGGTGCGCTCACCTACGTCGTGGGAATCGACATCGGAGCCGCGGAGGACGAAGAGCAGGACGACGAGGCCGAGGCTCGCGACCCAATCGAAGACTTGAGCGCGATCGCCCGAGCTGGCGGAGCACCAAAGGAGGGCCCCGTGGCGTTCTACAACGTGTCCGACGAGGCCGCGCTAGATGCCGCCCTGAAGGAGATCGCCGCGCAGGTGGTGTGCCGCGTCGAGGTGAGCGAAGCCCCCGAGCATGACGCCGAGCTGTTCGTCAGCGTTGGCGGCGAGGCTGTGCCGGAGGTCGCGAGCTGTTCCGACGGCGACGGGTGGTTCTACGCGTCCGCGACGAGCATCCGCTTGTGCGGGCGGGCGTGCGATGCGTTCGTTGAGGAGGGGGATCTGAGCACGGCGTATGACTGCTCGCCGGAGGTCGACTGAGTGGGAGGTGCGGTGGGGGCGGTTGCTCGAGCAATGAGTTGGCGTTCAGGCCGAAGTGGCCTGTGCCCGGCCGACCCAGCTGCGGCAACTCAGCCCATCGATGGCGGCGAGGCGAAGGCGCGGGTGACTGCCTCGTGGCAGGCGTCGTAGTCTTCGCGGGTGCAGATTGACGTCAGCTCGAGGCAGCGGTCGTAGCCGGCCTGGGCGAGCGCCTCTGGTTCGGCGAGCAACTCTCGGCGCACTTCGGGTGGGTGGCACAGCGGGGTCTGCCAGAAGACCGTGCGTGAATCGCCGACGAAGGCCGCGATTCTCCAGACGCGGGCGGTGTTGTCCTCAGACGCGGTGAGGATGCGGGTCCCGTCCGGACTGAAGCTCGCCGAGAAGACCGCGTCGGTGTGGCCCTTCAGCTCCACCGAGGTCCCCGTCCCGTCCGCGTTCCACACCCGCGCCGTCTCGTCGTAGGAGGCGGTGAGAATGTGATTCCCGTCGGGACTGAAACTCGCCAGCCTGACGGGGCCGCCATGCCCCTCGAGAACGACGGGGGAGCCGCTACCGTCCGCGTTCCACACCCGAGCCGCGCCCCAAGATCCGGTGACGATTCGCTTGCCGTCCAGGCTGAAGCTCGCCGAGGAGCTCACGCTGAGGTGTACCGGGCTCCCCGTCCCGTCCGCGTTCCATACCCGCACCGTCTCTTCCGAGAATTTCCCGCTCCTCTGTTCCCACGAGGTCGTGACTATGCGGGTCCCATCCGGACTGAAGCTCGCCGACATGACCGGGTGGGTGTGGCCCTCGAGGTCCACAGGGCTCCCCGTTCCGTCCGCGTTCCACACCCGTGCCGTCTTGTCCCAGGACGCGGTGACGATGCGGGTCCCGTCCGGACTGAAGCTCGCCGACACGAGACGGTCGGTGTGTCCCTTGAGCTCGACCGGCGTCCGTGTCCCATCCGCGTTCCACACCCGCGACGTCTTGTCGTTGGATGCGGTAACGACGCGCGTCCCGTCAGGGCTGAAGCTCGCCGACGATACGCCGGCGGTGTGGCCTTTCAGCACGATGGGGCCACTGCCCTCCAGATTCCACACCCACGCCGTCTTGTCCTCCGCGGTGCTAACAACGCGCTTGCCATCCGGACTGAACCGGGCCGAGGAGAAGCCCGGATGGCTTGGGCGGCCCTTCAGGACGAGCGGGGAGCCGCTGCCATCTGCATCCCAGACTCGGGCGGATTTGTCCGACGCGACCGTGAGAATGCGTGTGCCGTCCGGGCTGAAGATCGCAGAGCTGACGCTGCCGGTGTGGCCTTTCAGGACCACAGCGGAGCGGCTTCCGTCCGCGTCCCACACGCGCACCGTCTTGTCCGCCGAGGCAGTAACGATGCGGTCGCCGCCAGGGCTGAAGCTCGCGGAACCGACTGGCCCACTGTGGCCCTCCAGGACCCGCGGGGATCCACTGCCGTCGGTATTCCACACCCACGCATTGTCATCCCCAAAGGCGATGGCGACTCGCTTACCGTCGGGACTGAAACTCGCCGATGCGATCGGCCCGGTATGGCCCCTCAAGACCACGGTGGAGCCACTCCCATCTGCGTTCCAAACCCGGGCCGTGTCGTCCCTGGATCCGCTGACGAGGCGGGTCCCGTCCGGACTGAAGATCGCCAACTCGACTACGTCGGTGTGGCCTTGGAGGAGAACGGGGGAGCCGCTGCCGTCTGCGTTCCACACCCGAACCGTCTCGTTGTACGAAGTGGTGACGATGCGCGTCCCGTCTGGACTGAAGCTCGCGGACTTCACGAGCGCCGGATGGACCGGCAAAGCTGCTCGCAGGTTGCGGGGACGTGCACGGATCGATTGACTCGTGGCCCTCCACCCCGAAACACTTGAGAGATCTGGGCCCTGGACCTCCCGGAGCACCGCGGCCGCCTCGTCCGGTGCGTCCTCGAGTTCCCTCGCTACGCGGATCAACCTCGCATTGCGCTCCTTCAGCTGTGCCTCTGCCTTCGCCGCTTTCGCCTGCCGCGACGCCTCCGCGCTCTCCCGCGCTTCCTCTACCTTCTCTTCAGCAACTCTCGCACTGGCGAGTCTCTCCGCCTCCTTGTCTTGCAGTTGCCGCCAACCGAGGAAGCCGACGACACCGACAGCCAAGGCGACGGTCGCAAGCAGAGCGAGGCTCGTCCCGCTCCTACGACGCGTCACGCCAACGGTCCGCTCAAGCTCGCCCAGCAGCGAAGCGAGATCGGGCCACCGCTCCTCGGCGCTCGACTTCAGCCCGCGCTCGAGCGCACTGCGAACGGCGGCCGGCACCTCGGTGCCCTTCGGCGCGACGAGGCTCCCCTGAGCGATCTTGGTAAACAGTTCCGTCGCGTTCTTCCCCTCGAACGGCCGAACGCCATACAGCCCCTCCCACAGCGCGACGCAAAACGAGAACTGGTCGCTCCGCGCATCGACCACACCGCTCATGAACTGCTCGGGGGGCATGTACGCCGGCGTGCCCATCACAGTCCCGGTCTCGGTGAGCGGGGTGTCGAGCGCAGCGTCCTTGGCCCTCGGCATGATCGTCGAATGGACCGCAGTGATGTCCTTCTCGCCGTGCTTCGCCGCGAGCCCGAAGTCCAACACCCGCACCCGACCATCAGTCCCGACCACCGCGTTGTGCGGCTTGAAGTCGCGATGCACCAAGCCTTCAGCGTGCGCCGCCGCGAGCCCCCGGCCCGCCTGCAGATACTTCTCAAGGACCTCCCGCCAGTCCCGATCCTCCTCGGACTGCCAGCGCGCCAGGGTCATCCCCTTGACGTACTCCATCGCGACGTACAGCTGCCCTTCGTGCTCGCCGACCTCGAACACCGGAACCACATTCGGATGGCTGAGCTTCGCCATCGCCTGCGCCTCGCGAAGCATCCGCTTGCGCGCAGCGTCAGACTCCGGTCCCTTCAGCACCTTGAGCGCAAGCCGCCGGTCGAGCTTGTCGTCGAAGCACGCGTACACCGTGCCCATCCCGCCTTCGCCGAGCACCTTGAGGATCGCGTAGCGCCCGATCGTCAGCGCGTCGTCGCTCCGCGAGGTCCCGAACAGCTTCGCGCGCACGGCCGCCCGCTCCGCCACGTCGCGCAACGGATCGTCGGACGACGGAAGATCGGCAAAGCCGGCTTCCGTGTCAGCCATCGGATCGGACGGCGTGCTCACCTTGTCCTGTGGCCCGTGCTGCCGGGTGTCCGCGAGCCCATCGGCCGCGTCCGGTCCGTCCATCGACATCGAGGCA
>CAYGTG010000688.1:0-4942 GCA_964352485.1 uncultured Nannocystaceae bacterium
GCTTCGATCACACTTCGAAGCTCGGCGCGAGCAGGTGGGGCGCGAGCGGCGGGTCATCGGCGCGGTGGCCAACGACGCGGACCCCGAGCATCTCAAGGCCGAGGGGGACCGCAACCCGCCGCCCTTCCTGCTCGGGTGGGATCCCGACGGCGCGCTCGCACTGCGGCTGGGCGTCGCGACGCTCCCCGCGGTGTTTGTGCTCGATCCCGAAGGCAGGGCGCAGGGCAACCTGGCCAGCGTTGATGCGCAGGCGCTCGCCACCGTCGATGCGTGGGTCGACGCCGCCCTGCCTTCGGGGTAACGCGCGGGACTCGAACTACGATGCGTTCGCGTCGCAGGTTCGGTTGCTGGTCGCCCGGAGCCCGCGGGCTGTCGTGTTGCTCGACAGTTTCGTTATCCCGTCCGGCTCTGGAGGGCCTCGAGGTGTGCGGCGATGGTGGTCCACTCGGGCCGCAGCTCAAGGGCTCGCTGCAGGTGCGCGATCGCGTTGGCCCGGTCCCCGGCGTGGCCTCGCGCCTGAAGCGCGATTCCCAGGCTCACGTGTCCTCGGGCGTGGTTTGGGGATTCCTCGACGAGGAATTGAAAGATCCCGATCGCGTCGTCGAGCTGCCCAGATTTTTGGAAGGCGATGCCGAACTCGTGCAGCACGGCCGAGCCGTACTCTCCGGCCCAAACGGTGCCCAGTAGAAGCTGGCGGGCGGTGTCGGGGTCCCGGCGCACGAGGAGGCCGCGGGCACGATCGAGGGCGAGCTGACCAGGTCGCGCCAGGGTGCGGGCTCTCCGCTGGAGCTTGGTTCGACACCGCCGGCAGGGGGTCGTCGGGGCGTCGTCGAGCGAGACAACCGACGGATCACGCCGCATCACGCACTCGTTCTCGGCATGATGGTGAAGCCCAAAGGTGTGCCCCGCCTCGTGCATGACGAGTTTGGTGAGGCGGTCGGCGTACTGCGCCTCGTCGCTCGACTGAAGCCGCGCGGTGGAGATGATCGCGATCCGGTCCGAAAGGCTCGCGAGGCCGAATATGAACGGTTTTCCGTCTTCGAAGATGTCGTGGCCGGTCAGGTCGATCTCGATCAGGGCGTCGGATGCCCGGTCGCGGAACAACAGCTCCAGGCCCTTGCGAGCGTCGAGCTGGGCCCGGCTTGCGTCGAACGCGGAGGCCAAGACGTCGGTGGGTCGACCTGCGCGAACCTCACAGCGGACCCTCAGCTGGGCCAGCAGAGCCCGGCACGCCAGGCGGGCATCCGCGTCGGAGACCTCCCCGGCGGTTCGCACCACGACGAGCGGGGGCCGGGGGTCCGACTTGGAGCGTGAATCGTCGGCGTCCGCAACCGCGGGCACGCCCAGCCCGCACAGCGCGAGGGCTGCGAATGCGGCCCACAGGAGACCACCAAGGCTAAAGGAAGGACGAGACATGTGCAGGGGGGCCACCGGGGTTCACGGTTGGGCCTGTAGCGTTCCACGGTACGTGCCAAGGCTGCCCCGTCCAAGCAGGAAAATGTGCTAATCCCCGCCGGAGGACGTCCTTCGCCCCAGAAGGCCGGTATTCGCCGGTCGGAACAGCGTTGAACGAAATCGCCCGCACCATGTCGAAACCCGAGGATCGTGCGTCTGCATCGCAACCCGGCGGCTCCCGGCCCAATGGCGGACGCGAGGGTTCGGCGCCCGCGCGGGATCCGATTTGGACGGTGCGTGAACTCATGAAGTGGACCCAGGACCGCTTCACGAAGGCCGGAATCGACGGCGCCCGCACCGACGTCGAGTACCTGTTGTCCGCTGCGATGGGCTGCGATCGCATGTCGCTGTACGTTCGGCATGACGACGCGGTGTCCGCCGAGGCCAAGAATACCTTTCGCGGTTGGGTCAAGCGCCGGCTCGCACGGGAGCCTGTGGCCTACCTGCTTGGGCGCAGAGGATTCCATGCGCTCGACCTCGAGCTCGAGATCGACAGCCGAGTCCTCGTTCCGCGCCCGGACACCGAGCACCTCGTCGACTGGTTGCTCGAAGAGTTTCCCGAGGGCGCCTCCGAGGGCGCCCCGATCCTCGACGTTGGGACCGGGTCGGGTGCCGTGGCGCTCGCGATTGCGAAGGCACGGCCCAAGGCGAAGGTGACCGCGTGCGATATCAGCGAGGACGCGCTGGCCCTCGCGGCGAAGAACGCCACCTCGGCCGACCTCTTGGTCGACTTCCTGCATTCGGACCTGCTGGCCGACGTGCCGCGGCCTCAGGGGGGGTGGACGGCGATCGCATCCAATCTCCCGTACATTCCGTCCGCCCAGCTCGATGCGCTGCAGCCCGAGGTCGCACGCTGGGAGCCGCGGCTTGCCCTCGACGGTGGTCCCGATGGACTCGAGTTGATCCGGAAGCTGGTGACCGCGGCGACGGAAGCCCTCGCGCCTGGGGCAGGCCTCTACCTCGAGCTTGGCCATGACCAATCGCAGGCCGTGCAGACCTTGATGCGGGAGGCCGGTTTCGTGGGGGTCGCCGCGCGCAAGGACTACGGGCAGATCGAGCGGGTCGTTCGCGGCCACCGACCGCAGTGACCCGCGCGTTTTTTGGTGGGGCTCAGGCGCCGCGATAGCGTCCGAGCATGCTGCGTTCCGCCTGCATTCTCGCCGTGCTCACCCTCGCCTCGGGCTGCATGAGTGGCGATGGCATGGCCTCGAAGATTCGGGACACGACGATGGCCTACAACCGGGCGCTGCGGTGGGGCGACATCGACCACGCGGTCGAGTATGTGCCGCCGCAGTCCAAGCAGCAGTTCCTGGACCGCTACGACATCACGGAGGACAAGTTGATCGTCGTCGAGTACGAAGTGACTCGGCTCGATCTCGATCGCGAGCGCGGTGTCGCCGCGAGCCGGGCCGAGATCGTCTGGCACACCGATCGTGATCTCGTGGTCGAGCGCACCTTCGTCGACCAGCTGTGGCAGTTTCATGACGGTTCATTCGTTCTCGTGGATGAGCGTCGCTCTGGGGGAACACCCCTGAGCATCTTCGCTGAGGCCGCTGAAGACCCCCATCCCTACCTTCCTGGGTTGGAGGCGTATCGAAAAGAACACAAGATCGGTGAGGAGAACAAATACGAGAAGTCCAAGAGGCGCCGGCGCAAGGACGCGAAGGCGGCCGAGCCCGTCGCGCTCCGCTGACCGTGTGCCGATGTCGATACGATCGTATCTTTGGCCGCGATGAGCCCGCGCCGCAAAGATCGGTCGTCGTTCACGGTCCCGTCGACCGGCGGTGACCTGATCGGCGACATGCAGCGGCAGAACCGGCGGCGCATCCTCAAACGTGCGGCGCAGATCACCGCGCTGGCTACGGCGCTGCTGCTTGCCGGCTTCGGCATCAAGCACCTCGCGGACCAGCGAGACCGGGACAACGTCATCGAGCGGGTCGAGGTTCAGTATGTGCAGGGCACGGTCGCGGACCTGGTCGGTGCGGTCGAGCTCGCCGAACTCGGTCTTCAGCGCCATCCCGACCACGGACCGCTGCTGGGCGCGCGGGCGCTGATGCGTGCACATCTGTGGGCCGAGTTTGGGAGCGACGCGGCGGCAGCCGACGCGGCGGTTGCCGCGCTGTCCCCCTCGTCGGCAAAGACGATCGGCGAGGGCATGCTGGCGTTCGCGGCCGGGGACGTCGACGCCGCCGCCGCGGGCCTCGACCTCGAGCTCTCCGAGGCGGCGTCCACATTCGAGCTGCTCGAACTGACCTGGCTACGCGGCATGGTCGCGGCGGCCAGGGCCGAGACGGACCCACAAGGCATGGCCGAGACGCTCGCGCTGTTTGGCACGCGGGTCGAAGCCGGGGACGCAGGCACATCCTTGCGGCGGGTTCATGCCTACCTGCTTCTGCTTTCGGGACAGAGCGAGGCGGCCCTCGACATGCTCGCCGCGACGCGGGGGCAAGCCCGATCGCACTACGGATTGGCCGCGGACGAGGCGCTCTTCAACGCTCATCTCCATCAAGAACTCGGCGGCGTTGCGAGCGTGGCGGACCAACTGCTCGCGATGTCGCCCGAAGCGCTCTCCCCCCGAGATCGCGCTCACGCTGCGCTGTCGCGGGCCGTGGCGCACGTCGCCGAAGGGGAGCCTGACGAGGCACTCGAGCGCTTGGACGAGGCAAGGGCCGACCTGTCCGCATGGAACATGCTCGCGCGACGGCTCGCGGTACAGACCGCACTGGATGCCGGGGACACCACCCGCTACGAGGCATGGCTCGAGGATTCGGCGTTTGGCGAGGACGAAAAGGCGATCTACCGCGCCTGGGCGACCTTGATCGGGGGCGACGTGATGACCGCATTGTCGGAGCTTGAGAAGGCCCCACAAGCGCACCCGTGGGTCGGCCTGCTGCAGGCGCTCGCGCTGGTCGAGCAAGGGCGCTGGGCCGAGGCCAAGCCCTGGGTTGACCGGGCCGGAAAGCTCTTGCCGGGACGACACGACCTCGAGGTCGCGGCGGCTCGCGTCGACCTTCGCCTTGGCGACAAGGCACTGGCACTTCGGCGCCTCGAGGCTCTCGCCGAGCAAGAAGCCCATGCTCCGCGCGCGTTCACAGGCCTTGGCGAAGCCCATCTGCTCCAAGATGGCGACGCCAAGAGTGACAAGAAGGCCAAACGGGCGCTGGAAAAGGCGGTGGAGCGAGAGTCCGCGCCGGCCGAAGCGAAGTTCCTCCTCAGCGGTATTTGGCACCGCCGCCGCATGAAGGATCCCGAGGCCGAAGAGAAGGCACTGGAGCTGTTGCGTTCGGCCTCCGAGATCAACCCCCATCTCCCGCGGTACCGGATCGCGTTGGCGGCCTATTTGGCCGACCTCGGGTATCCGCGCGAAGCCCTCGAGCGCATGGACAAGCTCAGGGGCGAGCTCGGCGTGCCGTGGCCGTTCATGCTTCGTCACGCGCGGATGCTCATCGAGAGTACCGGGCCGCTGCAGGACGAGGCCGTGGAGGCG
>CAYGTG010000689.1:0-4933 GCA_964352485.1 uncultured Nannocystaceae bacterium
AAGAGGTCCCTCGCTCATGCCGGGGTCTCCGGAGGGGCGTCCTGGGTTGGCGCAGCTGCGGGGAGCCCGGCCGCAATCATCTCGGCCAAGTCGAGGACCGCGATGTCCTCGTCCTTGTCGAAGTGCTTCATGCCGTCGGAGATCATCGTCTTGCAGAACGGACAGCCCACACCCACGGTGTCGACTCCCGCATCCACGATCTCCTTGGAGCGGTTGAGGTTGACCCGCTTCTCGGCCTCCTCTTCCATCCACATGCGGGCACCCCCGGCGCCGCAGCAGAAGCCGTGCTCCCGGTTGCGGTCGAGCTCGACCATCTTGTCCGCGCCCCCGATCGCCTTGGCGATCGCCGCCCGCGGCTCGTCATACATCCCGTTCCACCGGCCGAGGTAGCAGCTGTCGTGGTAGGTGACCTTGCGGGCCTCCATCGGGTTCTCGACCTTGAGCTTGCCGGTCTCCATGAGGTGGGAGAGCAGCTTGCTGTGGTGGATGACCTCGTAGTCGCCGCCGAACTGCGGGTACTCGTTGGCGATCGTGTGGAAGCAGTGCGGGCAGCTCGCGATGATCTTGCGAACCTTCAGCTCGTTCATGAGATCCACGTTCATCTGCGCGATGGTCTGGAAGCTCATCTCGTTGCCGCCGCGACGCAGCGTGTCGCCGGTGCAGTTCTCCTGGGTGCCCAGCACCGCGAAGTTGACTCCGGCGGCCTGAAGACAGCGGACCAGCGCCCGCGTGGGCTTCTTGGAGACGTCGGAGTAGGCGCCGGCGCAGCCGACAAACAGCAGGTACTCCGCGTCCGGGTTCTCCTCGATGGTCGGCACGTCGAGACCATCGGCCCACTTCATCCGGTCCTCCTGGGGCAGTCCCCACGGGTTCCCGGAGTTCTCGATGTTGCCAAACGCCGCGGTCAGCTCGCCGGGCGTCCGTCCGCTCTCGTCGTTGAGGACGATGTGGGTCCGCATCTGCAGAATCTTCAGCGGGTGGTCGATGAAGACCGGACACACCTCTTGGCAGGCGCCACAGGTGGTGCAAGACCACAGGGTCTCATCGTCGATGCGACCACCGACGAGCGGATTCATGCCCTCGAGTTCCTCGCGAATCTTCTCGATCGCCTCGACCTGCTCCTTCTTGGAGTCGTCGGTCTTGAGCTTCTCCCAGGCCTCTTGGGTCTTCTGCCACGCCTCGAAACCCGGCTCCTCTTCCATGGGCTCCATGAACTCGACGCCGGCCGCAGGCGGCGGCATGTCGATGCCCAGCTGGCCTTGAAGCTGCTGCAGCTCGAGCACCTTCAGACCGCGGTCCTTCATCTCATCCTTGAGGTCGTGGATGAGATGCATGGGCGACAGGGGTTTGTCGGTCGCAAATGCGGGGCAGTAGGTGGTGCAGCGCGCGCACTCGGTGCAGGCGTAGTTGTCGATCAGGCTCTTCCAGGAGAAATCCTCGATCTTGGCGACCCCCCAGTTGTCCATCAAGGGGACCGCGTCCGGATCCTCGGGGTCGTCGCTGCTGAACAGCTTCAGCTTCGGCATCGCGCCGCGCTGGCCTTGCGGGCGGAGCAAGATGTTGGGCCCCGACCCCAGCACGTGGATGTGCTTGGAGAAGGGCAGGTAGTTCAGGAAGCCGAGCAAGACCGCAATGTGGCCCCACCAATGCACCTCGGCGGCGGCGCCGGCCCAGCTCGCGTCGATGTTGGAGACGACCGTGTCTCCGCTGATCGTGAAGATCCCGGTCACGGTCCCCAACGTGCGCGCGACGGGCATCATCGGGTCGGCGTGGCCGGTGGCGGCCATGTGCCACGCGTGGTGCCCAAAGTGGGTGAGCACCAACGTGGTGATCGCCGACAGGATGAGCATCGCGTCGAGGTTGGCCGGCACGAATTCGGGCTTTGCGATCAGACGTCGGTAAAAGGCGTACATGATCGCGACGAACACCACGGCGTTCATGACGTCCACACCCAGACGGACATAGCCGTAGATCGTGTCGCCGAGGATGGTGCCGAGCGTGAACCAGTCCCCCAGCAGCCCGGTGATGAACATCTCGGTGCTGGCGACCGTGAGGACCAGAAAGCCCCAGTAGATCGCGAGGTGGTGGTAGGAGCGGGACTCCTCCATCACCTTGCGCTGCCCGAAGAAGAACTTCATCAAGCTCCCAACCCGCTGCCCCCAACTCTCCTGGAGCCCTGCAGGTCGTCCAAGCGCCGCAACGCGCACGAATTTGGAGACGTTGAAGGCGAACAGAGCGTTCGCCGCGATGAACACCAATGCAAAAGCGAGCTGCTTCATCGTAGATCGACCGGGTCATACCACAGGGCCGGCGACTCGGCGCGCAGGACCGCTCGGCGCGGATGCAGTCGGGGCGCCAGCGCGATAAACTCACGGTGAGCGCGTGCACGACCTCTTGCTGATCAGCGACCTGCACCTGGGTTCGCACCTCAAGCCTCGGCTCCGGGGCGAGGAAGTCCATCTCGCATCACGCATCGAAGAGGAGTTTCCTCGCTTCATCGACCACCATATCGAGCTCGCCGAGGCCCGCAAGGTTGGCTGGCAGATGGTGGTCAACGGCGACTTCATCGACTTTTGGAACGTCGTCCTGGACGAGCGGGAGGACGAGGACAGCGAAGCGCTCGCGGTCCGTCGCCTTCACGCGGTGCTCGACGCGCACCCCGCCGTCGAGGACTCCCTGGCCCGGTTTCTGGAGGCCGGACACGGCATCGCGTTCGTGACCGGGAACCACGACGCCGAGCTGCTCTACGGCGGTGTCCGGCGCGCCATGGTCGAGCGTATCGAAGGCGCGATGTCCTCCGAGGAGGCCGATGCCAGCATCACCCGGACCGGGACCGTACGCCTGGACATGATGCGCGCGGGCAAGATCCGCTTCGTGCGGTGGTTCCTGCGTGAGCCAGGCGGCGCTTGGATCGAACACGGCCACAAGTTCGACCCCAGCTGCGCCACTCCGGCCGCGCTGTCGCCGACCCGCGGCGGCGCCCTCGTACAAACGGTCGCCGAGGTCGCGACCCGCAGCTTTGCCAACGTGATGCCGGAGATCGACTACGACGCTCCGGACAAGTTCAGCGGCTTCGACTACGCCCGGTGGGCGCTGGCCCGCGGTTGGCGGTTTGTGGTGCGGGTCATCCTGCTGTATCTCCGGATGGTTGGTCGAATCCTCGGTCTTTGGATCGGCGGCCGGGTGGATGCGGAGGGGCAAGCGGTCCACGACGAACAGCTCGGACGGATCGCCGCCAACGCAGGGCTTCAGATGAGTGCTCTGGCCGCGCTGGAGAACATGGCGCCGCCTCCGGCTGCGGTCACGGTGGGCGGTCTGGTCAAGCTGACGGCGCTCGACCACGTCCTGATGATGCTGACCCCGATCGTGTTTTCGGTGGTGTTTGCGATGTTGCGTTGGGTTCCGCTTTGGGCCGGACTTCCGCTCGCGGTCGTCTTCGGAGGGCTGGGGATCGCGTTCCAGCGCCGCGGACGTCAGCGCCGCGACGTCGCCCGCGACATGCTCAACGTCGCCGCGGGCGTGGGGCAGGCCACAGGAGTTCCCCTGGTTTTGATGGGCCACAGCCACCATGGCGAGCTCGAGCGTCGTGGGGATGTCGTCTACGCCAACAGTGGCTCATGGCTCGACGGATCGCATCTGTACGTCGAGCGGGACCCCGAAACGCAGCGCCTCATTCGGGTCGAGCTGCGGCAGTGGCGCAACGGAGGGGTCCGCTGTCTGGATGCGATGAGCGTGTTACAGCCGGACATCCCCGTCGACCCGGCGGCCGCGGTTCTGGGCGATACGGCGCTCGAATCGGCGAGCGATGGTGACGTCAGCGGCGCTTTTGTGCGAACGTGATGCCGCGACAAGCGAGACGAACTGTTGGCCAACGAAACCATCCTCGTCATCGAAGACGACCCCTCCGTTCGCACTCTCCTGACCAAGGCGCTCTCGGGTAAGGGATATCGAGTCGAAACCTCCGTGGACGGCCTCGCCGGCCTGACGCGGCTCGAGTCCATGCGGCCGGACCTGATCATCGTGGACATCATGATGCCCCGGCTCGACGGCATGACGTTCGTGCGCGCCATCAAGGCCCACGAGCGCACCCAGCCGATTCCCGTCATCTTCCTCACCGCCAAGAACGACCCCAAGACGATGATTCAAGGCATCAATCTTGGCGCCCGTTTCTACGTGACGAAGCCGTTCCAGATCGACGAGATGCTCGCCAAGGTTCAAAAGGCGCTCATGCCCGGCTGAGCAGCGGCGAGCGGGAGAACGGCGAACGGGCCGGCGCCACCACGGCGGCCGCAGCCGCAGCGCCCGCGGCAAACTCCCCCTCGAGACCGAGCCCGGGCAGGGTCAGTCGACACGCAAAGTGCATCGAGTTCAGCCCGCTCTCGGTCAAGAGCACGCCCACGCCCAAGCGGTCGGCGAAGCGCTGGAACATGCCCGCGAAGGGCTGGCTCTGTTGGCGGGCTGCGAATCGTTCGAGATCGTGTTTACCGGCGGCGGCACCGAGGCGAATAATCTCGCCATCCTGGGCAACCTGGTCCGCCAGGAACCGGGGCACATTTTGGTCACCTCGCTGGAGCATGATTCGGTCCTGGGTGCCGCCGGCAGTCTGGTGGGAGCCGGCTGGGAAGTCGAATCCGTTTCCTGTGATTCGACCGGCGTCGTCGACCCCGATCGGTTCGCCGCGATGGTCCGACCGGCGACCCGGTTGGCGTGTGTTCAATTGGCCAATCCGGTCCTGGGCACGATCCAAAATGTACGTGAGATCGCGGACATGTGTCACAATCGGGGGGTGTCGCTGCACTGCGACGCGACTCAGGCGTTTGGCAAGATGCCGGTCGATGTGACCCAGCTTCGGGCGGATACGGTCGCGATCAGCGGGCACAAGTTTTACGGACCCAAGGGAAGCGGTGCGATCTATGTCCGCCGCGGTCTGCAC
>CAYGTG010000690.1:0-2246 GCA_964352485.1 uncultured Nannocystaceae bacterium
GGGCCTCGGCGGCGGGGGCGGGTTGTGCCGCCTCTTTCACCGGGTCATCGGCCTGCTGCGCGGCAACGTTGGCTTGGGCCGTCCCCGGTTCGGCGTTCGCTCGAACTCGCGCAGATGCACCACCCACGCCGGCGAGGACGTACATCAGGGAGGACACGGCCAGAAGCGCGCTTCCGGCCGTGGCTGCACTTCCGCGCGCCTTGGCGGCCACGACCAACAGCAACGCGATTGCGCCGCCCGCCGCTGAGGCCATCAACACGTACCCGTACATCTCGTCGAGCTGCATCTGTGGGAGGATATCCCAGTTGCGACCCGCGCTTCATCCCAAGGCGGCGCGGTCCGCGACTCCGCCCCCCGTGGAGGATTTCACGCCCAGCTGCTACGGATCGCGGCAGCATGGCTCGCCGCGCGTCGACCCGCAGCCCCCAGGTTTCTTCGATCCGTCTCACGGAGTATGCCCAAGCCGCGGGTTGAGCCTCCAAGCTCCGCTCGCCGGAGCTGGCGCAGGTCTTGCGTCGCTTGCCCAAAGTGCTCGATGAACGCGTGCTCGTCGGCACCGAGACTCACGACGACGCCGGCGTGTACCGGCTCGACGCCAAGCGGGCGCTCGTGTGTACGACCGACTTTTTCTCGCCAGTGGTCGACGACCCCTACGACTACGGCCGCGTCGCGGCCGCCAACGCGCTCTCGGATGTTTGGGCGATGGGCGCTCGACCTCTGCTCGCCCTCAACCTCGTCGGGTTCCCGGGCAAGACCCTGCCGCTCGAGGTGCTCCACGACATTCTTCGCGGCGGCGCGGACACGGTGGCCGAGGCTGGCGCCGTGATCCTCGGCGGGCACACCGTTGAGGACGCCGAGCCCAAGTACGGACTCGCGGTCGTCGGCGAGGTGCACCCAAAAAAAGTGTTCACCAACGTTGGAGCGCGCCCTGGGGACAAGCTCATTCTCACCAAGCCGCTGGGGAGCGGAATCGTCACCACCGCAATCAAGCAGGGGAAGGCAAAGCCGGCGGAGATCCGTCACGCGATCGAGGTGATGGCGACGCTCAACCGGGCATCCGGCGAGGTCCTCGCCCAGCACGTGCGCTCGGTCCACGCCTGTACGGACGTGACGGGATATGGCTTTTTGGGACACCTGCGCGAGATGCTCGAGGGCCCGATCGGTGCGCGGATCGATTCCACGGCGATTCCAATCCTGCCCGCAGCGCGCCGGTTGGTGGCCGCCGGCGTGGCACCAGGAGGGACCCGCGCAAACCTGAGCGCCGCGACCAAAGACGTTCGTTGGGCGAAGGCCCTGCGCGAGGAAGAGCACGTCCAACTGCTGCTGGCGGACGCCCAAACCTCTGGAGGCCTGCTCGCCGCAGTCGGGCCGCGAGCGTGCCCCAAGCTCCTCGATGCGCTGCGAGCGGTCGCCCCATCCGAGGACTGGGTGAGCGTGGTGGGCGAGATCGTGGAGCGCCCAGGGCCCCGCTCGAAACGGATCGAAGTTGTGGCGTCCTGAACCCAGACTGCTACGTTGAGCGACGTTGTCGGACTCGCGTGTCTATACCCCCATCTCCGCAGACGATGCCCAAGGTCTGCTCGAGGATGGAATCGGCTCGGTCGTGATCCTGCTCGGCGATGGCCGAACCCGCGCCACAAGCGCTTGTCTGCGGGCTCTCGAGGACCTTGCGGAGGGATATGACCCAAACTCGGTCATGTTCGCGCACGTAGATTCACGGCTCCTCCCCGAGGGCTGCCGCGACCGGGCGCGGTTCCCCGCGGTGCGAAAAGACGGCGCTCCGACGCTGCTGTGCACCCGCGACGGCGAGATCCTCGACGCCTCCGTTGGGCGGCAGTGTTGTGGCGGGCTCCGGCGCCAGGTGGACCGGTTGCTGCGGGACGACCCCGGGCCAAGCCTGCTCACGCGGCTGTTCCGATTCGCCTCCGGCGCGTGAGCACCGGCAGTCTGCACCGCGCCGCTGGCCCCCCGTTCTCCGACCTTAGGTCGGCGGGCTCCGACCTGAGGTCGGCGGGGCTTGGCCGAGACGGACGCCCGCAGCGAGCAGGTTCGGATGCCCGGCGCACCGCCTGCCCAGCGCCAACAGGGCCTCGAACGGCACGTGTTCGACCCTCGCGACCGCTCGGTAGAACCGCTCCGTGGCGTCGCAGACGACGACGCGCCGAGACAGCGACGCGTGAATGACCTCGCCGGGGCCAACGATCCCCACGTGGCGTAGGGACTCGCCCCGCGTCCACACGAAGACC
>CAYGTG010000690.1:2256-4931 GCA_964352485.1 uncultured Nannocystaceae bacterium
GGCGCTCCTGGGCGATCGCCGGCTCTTCTACCTCCTGCCGGAGGCCGACCCGGAGCAGCACCGAGACCCCAGAGGTCTCCGGTGTTGCGAGGCACGGCCACGCCCAGCGAGCACCATGCGGCGCGTAGAACCAGACCCGAGCAGTCGATGACCTCCCGGTCGGTTCCACCGAGCGCATACGGGGTGCCGACGAACCGCCGTGCGGCCTCCACGAACGCTTGCGGGTCGTCCGTCCGTGGAGGCGGAAGGCTCAAAGCCGTGACCTCGGGCCCCAGGGCACAGGACATCCAGCCCGTGGTTCCGCACCGATCCCGGACCAAAGACGCAGCGCGGGCTCGGCCCAGGACCTCGACCGGTCCGTCTTCGGGGTGCAGGACGGTCACCGTGGGACCGCCGGAGGCAGCCGCAGAAAGCGGCGTGACCGCCTCGATCGCGTGCCACGGGCCTCCTTGCACCACCTCGAGGACGTCGATCACCGGGGTGCTTGGCAGCGCGGCCGCGACAACGTCCAGCACCGGCCGTCTGAGCCGATCGACGAGAATCGTTCCATGGACGTGGACCCCCTGCGCACCGGCGCGGAGCTCCACGTCGATCCTGCACACGCCATGCTGGGCAGCAAGTCGTGATTCGAGCCCGCGGAGCTCGGCCAGGGCCCGGTCGAACCCGTCGTTCACCCCTGCACCCAACGTCGAATCTCGTCTCGGTCGCAGAACGGGAGGGTCTGGCCTTGAGCGGTCTGGCCCGTCTCGTGGCCCTTGCCGGCCACGACGACCACGTCCCCGGGCCCGGCCGCCTCCATGGCCGCCTGGATCGCACAGGCCCGGTCGAGCACGACCGCCACGGGCGTTCCGCTGGCCTCCACGCCATCGACGAGTGCATCTGCGATCTGCTGCGGGTCCTCGTCGCGCGGGTTGTCATTGGTGACCCAGACCCGGTCGGCATGGGCTCCCACCGCTGCACCCATGGGGCCTCGCTTGTCGGGTGACGCTCCGCCACCGGCCCCGAACACGACGAGCAGCCGGCCGCGCGCGAGGGCTCGGGCCTGCGCGCAGGTCCTCTCAAGCGCATCGGGAGTGTGCGCATAGTCGACGACCGCAACCGGGTCGGACCCAAGAACCTCGAAGCGACCGGCAACGGCAGGGCAGCTCGCGATGCCCCGAACGACGGCGTCCGGATCCAGGCCCCCGCGAACCCCCGCGGCCGCGGCCGCCATCGCATTCTCGGCGAACACGGCTCCGACCATGCGGGTCTGCAGCGCTCCGCCGAGGGCGTCCGCGAGCTCGGAGCGCTCGAGCGTGATCCGGGTCCCGGCAGCGTCGACCTCGATGCGCTCGGCCTTCAGGTCGGCCTCGCGAAGCAGCGGGCCGCGGGTTTCGGAGCCAAACCAGCAGCGGTTCACATCCGGTGGAATCGCTTGGTCGATGAACATCGCGTGCTCGTCGGCGGCGTTGAGCACCGCGGTGCGTCCGGGGCCCAGATGGATGAACAGCTGGGCCTTGGCCGCGAGGTAGGCCTCGTAGCTCCCGTGCGTGGAGAGATGGTCGGGCGAGAGGTTGGTGAAGACGCCCAGATCAAAGCGCCAGCGCTTCGCATACGCATCCGCCAGCGCGTGGGACGTGACCTCGACGCTGGCCCACTGGGCCCCAGCCTCGTTCGCGGCGGCAAAGGCGTCGAAGAAGCCGTCGCGCGTGTGGGGCAAGGCCAGCAGGTCGTCGCCGAGGCGATACTCGACCGTGCTGATCTGCAGCGCGAGATGACCAGCGGCGGCAAGCGCGGCGCCGATCATGTGCACGGTCGAGGTCTTGCCGTTGGTGCCCGTGACACCGAACGAGAAGAACGGGTCGGCCCACGCGAACGGAGGCGGTGTCGGGCGGACCAACGACATCGTGCGTCAGCCGCTGGTGCTGGAGCTGGAGCCGAAGCCTTCGCCGGTCGAGCCGGTCGCAAAGCCTTCGCCAGTCGAGCCGGTCGCAAAGCCTTCGCCGGTCGAGCCGGTCGCGAAACCTTCGCCGGTCGAGCCGGTCTCCGCGACACCGGTGGTCGTGCCGTTGGTGGCATCGGTGGTGCTTCCGGTCGAGCCCGCACCGCTGGTCCCCGAGGTGCTCGCGTTGGTGGTCGTGGTCTCTTCGTCATCGGTCGTGTCGCAACCGGGCGTCATGGGCATGGAGAGGAGACTGGTCAGAGCGAGGAATTTCTTGAGGTCGATGCGCATGGTGGGGAGAACTCCGGTGAAGTGCGGTGCTTGTCGCACGCTCGGCCCCGGGTTGCACGACCCATTCAGGAGCGCGTGGAGCCTCGACGGAAGAAGAGGAGCTTGTTGTTGGCCGGCATGTCCTGGACATGCTCCAGGTTCAGGCCGGCCGCCCGGCCCAACGACTCGACCGATTCGAGTTCTCGGACCCCCCAGCGTGGATCACGAGCCCGCAACGAGGCGTCGAAGGCCGCGTTGCTGGGAGCGGTGTGCTGCCCCCCGATCCGGAACGGTCCATACAGGGCGAGCAGGCCCCCGGGCACCAAGTGTTCGGAGGCGCCGCGGATCAGCCCGGCGATCGTCGCCTCGGGGGCGATGTGAATCATGTTCGCGCAGAACATCGCGTCGACCGCCCCCACAGGCCATTTCGGTGCCGTGACGTCGAGCTGGATCGCCGGGGCGACGTTGTCCATGCCTTCGGTCC
>CAYGTG010000691.1:0-4923 GCA_964352485.1 uncultured Nannocystaceae bacterium
CATGAACGGTTGGACCCTCGCAGCGGCGATCGCAAGCCGCGTCGCCCACCCCCCCGCGGACGTGCCCAACGAGCCCGTCCCGGTGGAGGAGGTCGGCGCGGCTTCCGAGGACCCCGACGCCGAAACGGTGCGCGACGTGGTCGTGCACCGCGAGGCCGACCAACTCAGCGCGACCGCGGTGACCGTGGGGCGGCGAGAGATCGACACCATGCCCAAGCGTGGCGCCGAGGACCTCCTGCGGCACATCCCCGGCATGCACATCGTGCAGCACGGAGGCCAGGGCAAGGGCTACCAGTTCTACCTGCGCGGGTTCGATGCGGTGCACGGTGCCGACATTGAGACCAAGCTCGGCGACATCCCGATCAACGAGGCGTCGAACGTCCACGCGCACGGTTACCTCGACTTGTCCTTCATCATTCCCGAGGTGGTCGAGGGGGTCGACGCCACCAAGGGCTCGTACCGACTCGAACAGGGAAACTTCGGCACCGCGGGGAGCATTCGCTACCGGCTGGGGGTACCGCAGCGAGGCACGCGGGCCACCTACGAGTTCGGCTCCACGCTTCGCCATCGGATCTCCCTGGTGCACGCCCCACAGCGACTCGGCAAGGAGACGTTCCTCGCGTTTGAAGCGATGGACGATCAGGGCTACGGCCAGCGTCGGCACGCCCAACGCCTCAGCAGCATTGGGCAGGCCCTGCTCTACAAGGGGCGCGGAACGACCGTGACCGCGATGGGGGCGCTGTACGGCGCTCGCTTCGAGCTGCCCGGAACGGTCCGGCTCGATGACGTGCGGCGTGGCGACGTGGGCCTGTACGACAGCTATACCGATGACTCCGTGGGGGAGTCGTCTCGAGCGATTGGCTCAATGCAGGTGAAGACCGACCGCGGCCGCGTTCGCTCCCGAACCTCGGCTTGGGTGCAAGCGCGCCGGTTCTCGCTGGATGAAAACTTCACTGGTGACCTGCTGTTCGAGGACAACGGTGACCGCCATCGTCAGCTGCATGCCTCCGTCAGTCCGGGCGTCTCCACCCAGCTCGACATTCGGGTGCATCCGCGGGTGGAGATTCCGGTTCATGCCCGTTGGCAGGCCGATATCGCGGAGCAGTCGACCGACCAGCTCACCCCCGAAGGGCGCACCTGGGACACCCCTCGCGATCTTGGGTTCGTGCAGCACGGGTTGTCGCTGGGCACGGGCGTGCGTGCGACCCCCACGTCGTGGATGCTGCTCGAAGCCGGGGGCCGGCTCGATGTGTTCGCGACGCAGGTACGAGATCGCATGCAGGACCGGGACTTCGGCGGAGCCACGGCGGCCGTCTCTCCCCGCGCGATGACCAAATTCATGCCGCTCGATCGCTGGCAGATCTTCGCGGCCTATGGGCGAGGGGTACGATCTCCCGAGGCGCGGGCGTATACGCTGCCCACCGAGGCCGCGGAGAACGAAGACCTCAGCCAGTACGCCGGGGGCCAGGCTCGCATCACGCAGAGCGACAGCGTCGAGGTGGGGACCCGCGTCCAGCCGGGAATCCTCGACGTGGGCGTGGCTGGCTTTGGAACCTGGATCGACCGCGAGTCGGTGTTCGATCATGTCTCCGGCTTCAACGTCGAGCGCTCGGCGACCCAGCGACTCGGGGTCGAAGGCGACGTCCAACTGCACCCGACCTCGTGGCTCGACTTCGGCGCGGACGTAACCTGGGCCCGCGGACGGTTCGTCCGCAGCGGCGCACCGATCCCCGGCGCTCCCCCGCTCATCGTCACCGCCAAGGCGTCGATGGCTCACCCCAAGGGGTTCCGCGCGGGGGTCCGATGGTTCCTTCTCGGCGCTCGGCCGCTCAGCTACGGCGCCGTGGCGTCCCCAGCCACGGTGATGGACCTCAACGTCGGGTACCGCTACCGATGGGCGCAACTCGACCTGTCCGTCGATAATGCGTGGAACCAGCGGTGGCGAGAGGGCGAGTATCACTTCGCTTCGCACTGGGATCCGGAGCGCGACCGCAGCCAGCTGCCCACCGTTCACGCGGTGGCGGGCAATCCGATCACCGCACGCGTCGCGCTCACGCTGCACTTTGACGCGATGGGTCGAAACAACCGCTCGGGCCGGTGACTCTGGTGAGCTAGAGGGAGCGATGTGGGAACCTTTCCCACGCTCCTCCGAGCAACCCGAGCGCGCACCCCATGAAGTCATCGAACCGACTCCCTATCCTGGCTCTGCTTCTCGTCGGCGCCGCTGCGATGCTGTGGTGGATGTTCCGTACCGACCCGGCCGAGGTTTCAGACGGCGGTGTCGCGGCGGCACAGCTCGGTGGCAGGGCCCGGGTCCAGGGCGGTGATCGGGAGGTCAAGCCGACGCTTCGCCGGCAGAGCGCACTCGAGCTTCACGAAGCGCCCAAAGCTGCGATCTCCGGCGTCGTGCGGACCGAAGGCGGACGGCCGCTCCCAGGGGCTCGGGTGTGTGCGTTCGTCGTGGGCGACGAGATCACCCGCCCGCGCGAGGCACCGTGCGTCGCCTCCACGGCGGACGGTCGGTTTCGTCTGGGCGGACTGCTCGCAGCTCGCTATGACGTGACCGCATCTGCCGCTCGGCATGTTCCGGGTCGCTACGAGCCCGAGGACAGGGCATCCCGATACCTTCGCGTCGCCTCGGGACAGCAGCGCACCGGCATCGAAATCGCTCTTCGCTCCGGTGGCGTCGAGGTGTTCGGCGTTGTCCGAGACATCTCCGGGGGAGAGATTGCCGGGGCCCAGGTGAGGTACGGCCAAAGCGGGTGGTTTGGTGGCAGAACCGTGCCAACAACTTCGATCGCGGACGAAGACGGAGCCTTCTCGATGTGGGTCGACAAGGGCAACGTGTCGCTCACGGCCAACGCCGAAGGGTACGGATCCGAGACCCAGCGGGGCCGGGCTCCAGGCACGCTCTACAACTTGTTCCTCACGCCCGAGTCGGTCGTGGTGGGACGTGTCCTCGATGTCGCGACCGGTGATGCGGTCGCCGGAGCCCGGGTCTCGGTGCGGCGCGAGCCTCCGGTACTCTCTGCCGACGACGGCACCTTTCGCATCGAAGGGCTCGCGCCTGGTTCCTACAAGCCCACGGTCAAGGCCGACGCTGGCTACGGCGAAGCCGAGACCAGCGTCCATCTGGGGCTGGGCGAAACCTCGCAGGAAGTGGTGGTGCGGCTGCACCCTGCCGTCAGCGTCTCCGGCGTGGTGGTGATCAAGGAGGGCGAGGGCGATCGCCCGTGCGATTCGGGATCCACCTCGCTGACTCCGGTGCCCAACGTCGGCACCAACATATACTCCGCCCCTACGCAGACCGAGGGTGGGGTCCGCATCCAAGGCGTCCTGCCGGGTCGATATGAGGTCACCGCGTACTGCACCGGATTCCTCAGTGAAGATGCCTACGGCGAGATCGTCGTCGCGGACGAGCCGGTCACCGGATTGCGTTGGGAGGTCAAAACTGGCGGCACAATCCGTGGCCGGGTGGTCGTCTCCAACGCGGAGCAGCTGCGAGGTCTTCGGGTGCAGGCACGCTCAAGTGGCGGCGAAGCCCGCGGCAAGAGGGGATGGTCTAGCACGAGCAAATTCGACGACGACGGGAGCTTCGTCCTCAGCGGGCTCTCCGCCAACACCTACGACATCATGGCCAGCGGCACCCAGGTCCCTGAACCCGAGGAGCCGCTCAAGGTGGTGGTGCCCGAAGGAGGAACCGTCGACGGGGTCGAGCTCGAGCTGTTGCCTCAAGCCGTCATTCGAGGAACGGTGCAGGACGAAGCCGGCAATCCCGTGACCGCGGCGGACGTGCGCGCCGAGGGCCCGGGCCAATCCTGGTCTGCGGATCAGGTCGGGGACGACGGACGCTTCGAGCTTCGTGGCTTGCGCGGCGGCGAATATCGGGTTCGCGCGACCCTGAACTGGAGCGATGCGCTGCGAAAGCCGGGCACCACCGACGACGACGTTCAGGGGGAGGCTGTGACGGTTGATGCAGGTGACGAAGCTGAGGTGCTTCTGGTCGTCGAGGCCCGCAGCCGTTCGATCTCCGGGACTGTGACCGACAGCGCGGGGGGCCCGATTTCCGATGCGTTTGTTCGCGCAGAGCGACTCTCGGACTCCAAAGCCGCCAACGCCAAGAACACGCTCAGACGGGCGCGATGGGGCGGGTGGAACGAGCAGCCGATCATGACCGACGCCGAGGGCGGCTTCACGATCGAAGGGCTTTCCGAAGGGACGTACACGGTCTGGGCGGTGCGAAAGGGTGGCGGTGAGGGCTACGCGGAGAGCATCTCCGCCGGGGCCGATGGGGTCAGCATCCAGCTTCAGCCGACCGGGCGCATCGAGGGCACGGTCACCACCGCATCCGGATCCGCCCCGCAACGGTTCAAGGTCAGCGTCCGCGACGAGACCACGGGCTTCTCCAGGCGGGAGTCCTTCTTCGCAACGGACGGTCGATTCGTGCTCGAGGAGCTGCCTCCAGGGACCTTCTTCGTCGCGGCCACCAGCGCCGAAGGAAGCGGTGATACCGAGGTCACACTGGCCGAGGGGGCGAGCGAGGCCGGCGTGAAGGTCGAGCTCCAAAAGATGGTGGCCGTCAAGGGCCGGGTGGTCGACCTCGAGTCGGGCGAGCCCGTGTCGGGAATGAGCGTCTCCATGGGCCGCAAAAAGTCCGGAAGCTTCAATATCCGGTTCGGTGGCGGCGACAAGCGGAACATCACCGACGACAATGGCAACTACGAGCTCGACGCGGTTCCGGTCGGTCCGGTGTTGGTCACGCTCTTCCCCAAGGACTTCAGCGACGATGGGGAGTACACCTTCGCGCAGAGCATCGCGGTCATCGAGGACGGCAGTCCCTTCGAGGTTCCGGTGATCAAGATGGTCAAGCGTCGGGTCAAGAACTCCGAAGACGCCGGAGACCTTGGCTACACGCTCAAGGAA
>CAYGTG010000692.1:0-280 GCA_964352485.1 uncultured Nannocystaceae bacterium
GACCGACGCCGAGTACGTCGACGCCAACGGCCGCCTGTGGCCCACCGACGGCGCGGCCTGCAACGGTGACTTCCTGCCCGACAACATCTGCGAGCTGGAAGAGACCAACTCCGGAGAGACCGGCGACACCGACATGGGCGGCTCCTCCGGCGGCGGCGGCGGTACCACCGGCGGCTGAGCCCAAGCTGAGCCAAGCTGAGCCAAGCCCACCAGAGCCTAGGGGGGCTTCACAGCCTTCGACGATGAGCCCGGACGCGCAAGCGCCCGGGCTTTTTCGTAG
>CAYGTG010000692.1:290-4918 GCA_964352485.1 uncultured Nannocystaceae bacterium
GTGGTTGGGGGGCCCGCCTTTGGGCTGCGCGCTTGGGGCCCCAACCAATGAAAAAGCCCCGCGGTCTCGACCGCAGGGCTTTTTCCGACTTCGGGGGCTACTTTCGGCGCTTGTATCGAACCCGGCAGGGCAGCCGCGGTCCGACGAGCAAGCGCGAGTAGTCCGGTTCATAGCGGGACTCGACCAGCTCGAAGTCGAAGTGTCGCAACAGGTGACTCCACACTGCGCGCAGCTGGAGCTGCGCAAACACGATGCCCAAGCAACGGTGCCGCCCGCCGCCGAACGCGATCCACGACATGGGGTTCTTCTTGTCAGCGTCGCGCTCCGGGCTCCAGCGCTCCGGATCGAACCGATTGGGGTGCGGAAACACCTCGGGAATGCGGTGGGCCATCGCCGGCGAGGTCATGATCATCGAGCCTTCCTCGATGTGGTAGCCCGCGTGGTCGAACGCTTTGAGGACCCGCCGCATCATGACGATGATCGGCGGGTACATCCGAAGCGTCTCCTTGATGCACCACTCGAGTTGGGTCATCGACTTGAGGTCGTCGAGTGTGAGGTCGGTGCGACCGCCCAGGACCTGGTCCTGCTCCGCCCGCAGCTTGCCGATCCACTCGGGGTTCTGATTGAGCAAGATGCCCGTCCAGGCCACGGTGACGCCGCTGGTGTGGTGACCGGCGAACATGATGGCCAGAAGCAGCCCGGTCATCTCATCCTCGGTCAGCTCGCGTCCATCCTTGTAGCGGGCGTCCATCAGCGTCTGGAGGAAGTCCTCGGAGCTCGTGTCGTTCTTGGCCCGACGCTCCCGGACGATGTCCGCGATGAGTTCACCGAGCCGTTTTCGGGCCTCGTCCCGCTTCTTGAACGAAGGCACCATCGGAAGGTTCGGTGCGAAGAAAGCGAGCAGGCTCAGGCCGCCTTCCATGTCGTAGTAGAGCTTGGCGAATTCGTCGGAGAGCTGGGAGCGGAACTTTGGACCCAGCAGCGAGCGGCTCGACGTGTAGATCGTCAGCTGGTTTCCCACCTCATAGAGGTCGACCTCACCTTCGTCCCCCCACTTGCCGAAGAACTCCTCGGCCTCCTCGACAAAACCCCGGGCATAGGTGCGAAGCCGCGTCTCGCGAAGCGCGTCATGAAAGAACGCGAGCTGCTCCTTCATGATCTCGGGCTCGGCGTCGTAGGCGATGCCCTTGCCGAAGATCGGCGTCATCAGCTTGTACGTCTCCCGCAGGTCGACTTCGGTGTCCTTCATGCGGAAGAACTTCTGCTGCGCTTTGGGACCGCTCATCATGACGCCGGTCGTTCCGGGGAGTCCGATCGAGAACACGTCTCCGAACAGGTCGCGGCCGCGCTGGAACAAGTCCACCGGGTTGCGACGCATGTCGAGGGCATGCCCGAGGAACGGAATGCCGCCGGGCACTCGGGGCGGACGGGGAAGCCGGCGGTCAGCGACGACGACCTTCTTCTTGGCTTTCTTCTGGGACTTGTCGGAGGGCGGCGTGGACGTCGTAGCGCTCATGCGGATTCTTCCTCGCTTCGGCGCCCACAGCGGACGCCAAGGCCTGCAAGCTACCGCGCCCCCCGACCCTCTGTACGTGCTCTGACGCACCGTTGCGTGACACCGATCATGACGAGGGGGGGTAAGCCGCGACCAGTGTGGGCGCCGATTTTGCGCCTTCACAACGCCCGGGATTGGACGGCACCGCTTTGCCGCGTCATTCTTGAGCTGGTGTCTGCACCGTCGTCCCCGCACCGCCTTCTGCCCGGCACACCGCCGGAGCTCCTGGTGCACGACGCGACGTCGCCCTGCCCCTACCTCGAAGATGCGACCGCCCGTCTTCCTCTGCGGCTCCCGATCCGCGCGCTTCGTCGCAGCGAGTTCGACCTCCGGCTGAGTCAAGGTGATCGCCGCCAGGGCCTGCTTCTGTACCGGACCGCCTGCCCCGAGTGCCAGGCGTGCGAGCCGATTCGGCTCAGCGTCGACACGTTCCGCCCCGGCCGAACCCAGCGGCGTACATTTCGGAAGACCGGTGCCGAGATCCAGGCGTCGGTCGGGCCGCTCGAGCCGACGCAGGAGAAGGTCGAGCTCTACAATCGGCACAAGCACGGCCGCGACCTGGCCGTCGGAGAGTCGGAGATCGATCTCGACGGGTATCGCGCTTTTCTCGGAGAGTCCTGCTGCGACACGTTCGAGGTGCGGTACATGCACCAAGGCCGTCTTGTCGGGGTCGCCATCACCGATCGCAGCGATTCCGCGCTCTCGGCCGTCTACTGCTACTTCGACCCCGACCTGCCCGAGCTGGGTTTGGGCACGTTTTCGATCCTCACCCAGGTCGAGCTCGCCCGCCAGTGGGGACTGCAGCACGTCTACCTCGGGCTCTACATCCAAGACTGCGCGTCGATGTCGTACAAGGCCCGCTTTCTCCCGCATCAGCGTCGGGTGGCAGGGCGCTGGACGACGTTCGAGCGCGCTCCCTAGACCGTCCGTACGCCGGTGCTTTCCAGGCCCATCGTCCCGTGTGAGCATCGAGCGGCGCCATGAGGATCGACGTGCACAGCGAGGTGGGCCAGCTCGAGTCCGTGCTCTTACACCGGCCTGGCGACGAGATCGTGCGGATGACACAGCACGACCTCGACCGCATGCTGTTCGACGACATCCTGTCTGCGGCCGAGGCTGCGCGTGAGCACGAGGTGATGGCCAACATCATTGCGGCGACCGGTGCCGAGGTGCTCGAACTCGAAGGGCTGCTCAAAGCAAGCCTGGAAGCAGCGCCGACGGCGAAGGTCGAGGGGCTCGTCGCCCGTTGCTGCGCCAGCGCCGGCTGCCCCAGCGCCGCGAACGTGCTCTCGGCGTGGCCCGCCGAGAGGCTCGCCAAAGCGCTCATCGAAGGGGTGTACTGGCGTGACCTCGAAGCCCAGCAGTCGAGCTTGGCTCACGTCGCCGCGCTCCTGCGGGAAGCGGACCCCATGGCGCTGCGACCGCTGCCCAACCTGATGTTCCTGCGCGACCCCTGCATGACGGTCTTCGATCGCGTCGTCCAGGGACGGATGGCAACGCCTGCTCGCGCCCGAGAACCTGAACTCGTCGCATTCGCGCTCCAGTATTCCCCCAAGGTGAGTGCGGCGCTGTCGTTCGAGCCCGGGAGTTCACTGACGGAGGCCTACGACTGTATCGAAGGCGGAGACGTTCTGGTGCTCAAGGGCGAGGTGTTGATGATCGGGTGCTCCGAACGGACGCTGCCGAGCACGATCGAGCGATTGAGCCGCGAAGCACTGTTCCCCTCCCATGCGGACCTGCAGCGCGTGTACGCCGTCATCATGCCGACCGCACGCTCGGTCATGCACCTGGACACCATCCTCACGCAGGTCGATCGCACGCTCTTCTTGGGGCATGCACCGCTGATCTCCGGGACGCCGCGCAAGCCAGCGTTGCCGGTCGTGCGGATCGACCGGCAGGGTCCTGCAGCCATCATGGCCAAGGCCTCTACGTTCGACGTGCTCCGCGACGAGTTCGGCCGACAGACAAAACTCGTCCCGTGCGGTGGCGATGATCCTCTTCACCAAGAACGCGAGCAGTGGACCGATGGGGCCAACGCCATCGCGCTCGGGCCCGGCGGCATCATCCTCTACTCCCGCAACCGCAAGACGGTGGCCGCGCTCGAGGAGCGGGGATTCCGGGAGCTGCACCTGCCGCTCGTCGAGCCGGACGATGAGCGAAACGAGCGGGTCGCGACGGCCATGGCCAACCTCGAGAACCAACCGACCGTCTTCACCTTCACCGGAAGCGAGCTCTCGCGCGCAAGGGGCGGAGGCAGGTGCCTGTCCATGCCTCTGAGAAGAAAAGCACTATGATTCAAAGATCCGAGCCCAGTTCCCGGACACCAACCCAGCCCCCTCCGACTGCGGTCGTCGCGATGGGAGGCCACGCGTTCCTCAAGCCGGGACAGCGCGGAACCTACGAAGAGCACATCAACAACGCCGCCGAGATTTCGCAGGCGTTGATGGTGCTGATCGAGCGTGGCTATCGAATCGTCATCACCCACGGTAACGGGCCACAGATCGGAGATCTGATGACCCGGACCGAGATGAGTGTGGCCGAGGTCCCTCGCCTGCCACTGGATGTTCTCGTAGCTCAGACCCAGGGCAGCCTTGGGTACTACCTCCAGAGGGTGTTGTTGGAGGAGTTGCACTCACGCAACATCGCCCGCTACGTCACGACCATGGTCACCCAGGTCATCGTTTCCCCCGACGACCCCGCCTTCGGCAATCCGACCAAGCCCGTGGGGCCCTTCATGGATCAAGCGGCGGCCGAGAAGAAGCGCGACGAGTCAGGGTGGGAGATCGCGAGGGATCCTGGCCGGGGTTGGCGACGCGTCGTCCCCAGTCCCAAACCACAGAAGATCGTGCAGGCCGCAATGATTCGAGAAGCGGTGGTCTCGGGCAACATCGTCGTCGCGGCCGGTGGCGGTGGCATTCCCGTCACCATCAACTCCGACACCGGGGAGTTTCGAGGGATCGAGGCCGTCATCGACAAGGACCTCACCTCGGGGGTCCTCGCGACCGAAGTCGACGCGGACCTGCTCCTCATCCTCACCGCCGTCGACGGGGTCTACATCAACTTTGGTGAGGCC
>CAYGTG010000693.1:0-4918 GCA_964352485.1 uncultured Nannocystaceae bacterium
GAGCGAAAAAGACGAGTGAGACGTCGTGTCGGGTTTCACCACGGGCTGCTAGCGCCGCGGCTTGCGGTACACGGTCGCGAGCCACGGCTGCTCGGCCCTCGGACGTCCCGGCGGACGAAAATAGTGCTCGAGTTCGACGAATCCGCACGCGGTGACCATTCCCTGCCAGCTTGAATGGTCGTGGTAGCTGCCGTATCGGGCGCCGTTGAAGCCCTCGTCGTTGTTGCCCCGCGGATTGGAGGCGAACAGCACCCCGTCCGGACGCAGCGTCGTCCACAGCTGCGACAGGACCCGCGGCAGCTCCTGGGTTGGCACGTGAAAGAGCGAGGCATTCGCGAAGATGCCGTCGAACCCGGCATCGGGGAGGGAGAGCGCCAAGAAGTCTTGATGCAGCACCTCGCACCCGGAGTGCGCACGGGCCATCTCGCAGAAGCGTGCGGCGCCGTCGAGCCCGACCGGATCGTGACCGGCGGCCGCGAACGCGATCAGGTCGCGCCCCGGACCACACCCGAGATCCAGGATGCGCGCCGCGCCGTCCGTACGCAGATGTCGGAGCAGCGCCTCACGGTTTTGACTGACGTCATGCTCGCGGGTGCCCTCCCAGAAGTCTTCGGCCCGTGACTGGTAGTGACCGAGCGTCGATTCGGTCAGCGCTGCGAGCGCATCGCGGTCCAACAGGGGCTGTTTGGACGTCATGCCGCTGCGAGTGTGCCCAAGTTCGCCGCAGACTGCGAACCGGCTCGGGGCTCACGCTCAGGGGAGCACGTACCGAGGCCACGTGGTGTACATGCGGACGTAGATCTCACTCGCCACAAACGAAAACGGCCCCTGGCGTGATGCCAGGAGCCGTTTTGAGTTAAGGACGTGGAGCGTCTAGAGGACGCGGACGTTCTCGGCGCGGGGGCCTTTGGGTCCTTCACCTTCGGTGAACGAAACGCGGTCGCCTTCGCGGAGCTGCTCGAAGCTCGTGCCCTCGACATTGGAGTTGTGGAAGAACATGTCCTTCCCAGTTCCCATCTCGATGAATCCGAAGCCCTTGTCTGTGAGACGCTTGATCGTACCTTCTGACATTGTCTTGATCTTTCTTAGCCGGTAGCCCGGGCAACTCCGCCCGCTGAAGCGCGGTGCGGGACGACCCGGACCTGGCAAATACTTCGCCTTTCCCTCCGTGTCCAACAGGCAAAGCGCACATTGCCCGCGAGGCCGTCCGTTGGGAGGCTACCGGCTCGGGGGAAGCACCGCGGCTCGGCTCGAATTCGGACACACCGCGCCGTGGTCGCGGGCGGCATCTGGAGCCCGGCCTGCCGAAAAAGCCGAACGGTCTCCAGAGGTTGAGCCCGTAATAACGTGGACGCCCTACAACGCCGGCCCCGCGCCCGATCCTGCGGGCGGCCCTACTTCTTCTTCTTTTTCTTGCCCTTCTTCTTCCTTTTCTTGGCCGTCTTGCCCGCTGTCTTCGCCTTCTTCTTGGGAATCAGCCGGGGGCCCTTCGGCGATCCGTCGCTCGGTTTGGCCCCCGGGAGCTTGCTCGCCTTCTTCGGCGGGTCCTGCTCCTCGGTATCGGGCAACGAGTACCCAACACAGCGTTTGTCCTCTTGTGAGCACGCAAAACGGACGTGCATGTGGATCGTGTGCCCGGGCTCGTGGCGAATGAGCGCGAAGTACTCGTCGGCGGCGACAGCGCCCACGTCCGCGTCGGCGGCTGCGCGTAGCCAGGCCTGCTCGGTCCGGTTGAGGAAGATCGCCCGGACGTCGTTGTCGTCGATCAACGCCTTGGCGAGGAACCAGTTGCGCTCGGCGTCGAACCCTTCGCCCGCGCGATCCTTGATGAGCCGGATGTCGATATCCAGGCCGCTTTGATGCGATTGATGGCCGTAGATTCTCCCGCCGCGCCGCGCCGAAAGATCACCGACCACAATCGGCTCGGCACCGGGAAACTGCTCGGCATAGGCGTGAAAGCCTGACACCACCGAGGCGATCGTTTCGGTGGTGGCGAAGGCGCGAGTCCGATCCTCGGGCATCGTCCACGCCGGATCCTCGGGGAGCGGCACGCCCCAGATCAGCCGTCCATCGTTCGGCGGGCCGATGGATGAACTCTCGCCGAGCGTCTTCGCGTACACCACGACCGCAACCCCGGACCCGATCTTTTTTCGGGCCGGTAGCTTGGGGTTGAGCTTGGCCAGGATGTCGCGCGGCACCGACCAGCTGCGGGCGAGGTCTTTGAGGGTCGCCGGCGCCGTCGTGGTCCAGGAGATCGTGTCGAAGACCGGGACGGGGCGCTTCGTCCTCGGCTTCGGCTTCGCTGGGGCCTCGGGCTCGACCGGTTTCGCCTCCGACGCGGATGCCGCGGACGCATCCGCGCTCGAGTCGCTCTGCTCCTTGCTCGCCTGCTCCGGCGGTTCGTCGGAGCTCAGCAACCAGTACGCCGTCACCGCAAGCCCAGCGACCACCACAAAGACGATTCCCGCCAGCACCGCCTCCGTCGACCCACGCCGCGGAGGCTGCCGCGGAGGCTGCGGCCGATGCTGGGGCGGCGCAGGTGTCGGGGGACCCTGGGAATTCCATTCCCACCCCGATGAGGCGGACGTTGGTTTTGCTCGGCGCATGTTCTCGACCCGCCCTGATCAGCTTGGACGCAGCGGTTCGGCGGAGCGTCAATTCGTACACGAAACGGCTCCCGCTGCGGGGATCCGCGGCAAGCGCGGGGTATCCGCAGCACCCACAAGAGCGTCGATAGGGGGTCGACGGACGGGCGGCGACGAGGAGTGGGGACTGCCGCGGCCGCATGGCGTATGGGTGAGGCTGGATCAGCAACCTCATCCTGCGCGACGCCAGGTCTTGGCCCGCGGCCTCACGGACCCCGCCATCGCATCGCTGGGCCGAGGCGACGCGCTCCACTTCGACCACGCGCTGGGCGGCGACGCGGCCCGGATGGTTCGGGCGACAGCGTTGCGCATGGATGAACGCGGAGCGCTTCGGGCGGCCGGCGTGGGTCCGGACGCGGCACGCCACCCCGAGATCCGCGGAGATCAGATCGCGTGGCTCGACGCCACGGATCTTCCCGACGCCCTCGTCCCGGTGATCGCTCTGTTCGAGGACTTGATGCAGGCGCTCAACGAGAGGGCCTACCTCGGCGCCCGGACCCTCGAATGCCAAATCGCCGTCTATCACCACGGACACGGATACACGCGCCATCGTGATGCGACGACATCTGCTTCGAGCCGCCGCGCCACGGCGATCTACTACGCCAACGATTGGCAAGAGGGCGACGGCGGCGAACTCGAGCTGTGGGAAGACGCCGGCTCCAGACTGCTGGCTCCGTTGAGCGACCGCCTCGTCGTGTTTCGATCCCCGTGCACCGAACACGCGGTCCGCCCGGTCGTCGGAACGCCGCGCGTGGCGGTCAGCGCGTTCATGCACCACGCGTGACGCCCCCTGGGCCCACGTCGCGGGACCTCGGGGTACCCTCTGCCGATGCGCCGCTGTGTTGCAAAACTGATCGTGGGATGGAGCCTCGTTGGAGTGGCTGGGGGCTGCGGCGGAAGTGACCCGGCCGCCGGCACACAGACGGACACCGAGGCTGCGAGCTCCACGACCGAAGCGGCGAGCACGTCCTCTGCCCCCACGGCGGGTTCCGAGGCCACCACCGATCCCGGGGGCGGAACGACCGGCACGGACACCTCGAGCGGACCGGCGAGCACAGCGGGCGACTCGTCCTCGAGCGGTGAGCCGGCGACCTGTCCCGGCACCGTCATCCGTCCGGGGGAATACGTCGGGCTGCAGCTCGAGTTCGACGGCCGGACCCGCAACTACAACATGTTCGTCCCCAGCAGCTACGACGGCTCACAGGCCACGCCGCTGGTGTTCAACCTCCACGGGTTCGGCTCCAACGCCGCGCAGCAGATCTTCTTCTCCGACTTCAACGTCGATGCGGAGGAACGAGGCGTCATCGCCATCTATCCCAACGGCGTCTCGAACTCTTGGAACGCCGGGGCATGCTGCGGCGTCGCGATCGGTGAAGACATCGACGACGTCGGGTTCGTCCGGGCGCTGCTCGATGAAGTGGCCGAGACCCTGTGCGTCGACCGCAGTCGCGTCTACGCGACGGGCATGTCCAACGGTGGGTTCATGTCTCATCGACTCGCATGCGAAGCCGCCGACATCATCACCGCCGTGGGGCCTGTCGCAGGACCGCTCGGCATCCCGCCCGAGGATTGCCAGCCGGCGCGCCCGATCCCGGTGATCCACTTTCACGGCACCGCCGACCTGGTCGTCCCCTATCCGGGCAACGCGACCGGGTTCCCACCGGTCGAGGCGTCACTCCAGGGCTGGGCCGACCGCAACGGCTGTGACCCCGAGTCCTCGGTGACGCTGGAGATGAACGACGCAACGTGCCAGAGCTGGGATGGGTGCGACGATGACGCCACTGTGATGTTGTGCGCTCTGGCCGGCGCCGGGCACTGCTGGCCCGGACAGGCCTTCTGCCCCTCGGGGATCAGCTCGCTGACCCTGCGGGCGAACGCATTGATGCTCGACCTCTTCGAGCAGCACGCGCTGCCGTAGCAAACGGGCTCGACCTTACCGAAGCTGCAAAAACCTCCAGCGCACGGTGGCGTACTCTCGAGGGTGATGATGGGGAAGTTCAGGCAGGCATGGGGAATCGCAATCTGCGTTGGCGTGTTCGGGTGCGGCTCCGACGACACCGGAGCAGACACCGACGCTGCATCCGCGACCGATGCAACCTCGAGCGGGGTCACCAACCCGTCCGAGTCCGGCCCCGGGAGCGCATCGAGCTCTGCGACCGCCACGACCGCCACGACCGCCACGACCAGCACGACCGCCACGACCAGCACGACCAGCGCCTCCACCGGGGACCCCGGATCGAGCACCGGCCCGGCAACGACCGCCTCGACCGGCG
>CAYGTG010000694.1:0-3182 GCA_964352485.1 uncultured Nannocystaceae bacterium
ATGGTGGATTCTGTGGCGACGCGTTGCAGCGGGTCTCGACGCCACCCGGCAGGGGCAGCTGTTCGAGGAAATCGAGCCGTGGCTGTGGCGCGACGAGGGGCCTCCTGCGGGGACGCCGCACAAGCACGGCCCGGTCGAGATGATGCAGCTGCTCGCTGGCCTCGAGCGTATCTCTCGAGAGGCCAAGGAGCGGAGCGGGGACCTCTTCTTGGAGCGTGCCCACAAGATCGGTTCGTACTGGCCGCTCGCTCGCGTCGGGGCGCGGGTGCCCGTACGCGCCGACCCTGAAGACGCGGTCGACAGCGACGTCGCGCAGCGATGGGCCGCGGCGCTGCTTGCCCTCGACTGGGACGCGGCCGAGGGGGCTGCGTTCGCGGCCGCATCGTTGGGTCGCCTCACTGGGGATGCGCGTCGGGACCTGCCACCACAGCTGCGCAAGACGATTGCACAGCGGCTGACGGCGGCAAAGAGCCCGGCGAGCTGGATCGACATGGTGCTTCGCGGCACCGACATGGCGGCCTCGGACATGAAGCGCGTGTTCGGCGAGGGCCTTCCGGTTGGCTTGAAGCTCTGAGGCCCCAGGCCCGAGCGACCGGGCACCGACGACGAGCGCGTCCTCACCGCGCGCCCAACCCCATGCTCAGCGGGTCCACCTTGCCGCGGATGCCGTGACGTGGGAGGCCGCAGTGCAGCACGCGGTCGCCATCGCTTTGCGCAGACGACGCGCTTGCGCTCCATGACGCGCTGCGAGGGCCGGGCTTGCGACGTCGGGTTCCCCTCAAGCGGGCCTATCGCCGGGTGCTGGAGGGCGAGACAGGTCTCATGAGCGAAGCGCCGCCATCTCGCGCCGTAGCGTCTCCTTGAGCCGCTCGAAGCGCTTGCGGAGGGCCGCTGCTGCTCTGGTGGGGTTGTCAGCGGACTGGCCGTCGGTGCTCAACACCGCGACGATGTCGCGCCACGCCATGCCGCGGTCAACCCGTAGGATCAGCAACGTTCGATCATCGGGATCGAGCCCGTCTCGGATCCGCTGCAGCGCGTTCTTGGAGTCCGTGCGCAAGTGGATTGCGGTGGTGCTTCGGACGTCCGCCGCGATGCGCGAGGCGTGAGTCTCTCGCAGGCCTTCGACCTTACCGCGGGGTCCGGCGGCCGCCCGAGCCTCCCCGCGGGCGAGGTTTCGGGCCACGACGTAGGTCCACGTCCGCAGACTGCTCTCCCATCGAAACGAAGGGAGATGCTTCCACAGCTGCTCGCACAGCCGCGAGAACAACTCGTCGGCGTCCGAAGGATGGACCATCGCGTGCAAATACCCGAGCAGCTCAGGCCCGTAGCTGCGAATCGCGAGCGTCGCGGCAGCCTCCATATCCCCCGCGTCCCAGCTGCGTCGAAGCTTGTTCTCGACGCCCTCGGGCGTCTGATCAGCCGGGGCCGCGGCGTCGTCGGTGGGCACCACCGCCACATTGTCGCGAGACCGGCGGAAAATGAAAAGGGCCTCGGCGCAGTCGCACCGAGACCCTTGGAGTGAGCCAGGTAGGGTTCGAACCTACGACCCGCTGATTAAAAGTCAGCTGCTCTGCCAGCTGAGCTACTAGCCCGAGATTGGTGACCCCACAGGGAATCGAACCCTGGTTTCGAGGATGAAAACCTCGCGTCCTAACCGCTGAACGATGGGGCCTAAGGATGCCTTCGAAGGGGCAGCCGTTGAAGTGGGGGAGCTTTTACGCGCCAGCTCCCTCGGATGCAAGTAGAAAAATGACGTGAAGTCGAAAAACCGGGCTGGACGACCCCAAGAGGACTCGAACCTCTGTTTCCGACTCGAAGAAAGCCGGCGTCCTTGGCCGCTAGACGATGGGGTCAGGGGGAGCGCGAAGCCCGTACCGGCTTCCCGAACGTGCTGTGTAGCCGAAAGACGCTGGCTCGGCAAGATCTGCAGAGCGGCAGCATGGACCCCCGAACGCGACCCCGAACGCAACAAAGGGAGATCCTGTCGAACAGAGATCTCCCTTAATTTGGCGTCGTGTGTGGCCTCGAACGGAAGCCAGACGCCCATCGGACGCGAGTCGGGTTTCTAGGCGTCGGGGGGCAGGACGATCAGGCTGGCCGCGGACTCCTGGAACGTGGGAGCCAAGGCTTCGAACTCCGCCGGTCGGGTGACGAACACCGTGACGAGCGTGTTGTCGTAGAGCTTCTTGACCGAGACGTAGAGCTTCGCCGGAGGCGCGCCGTCGCCTGCGGGGTATTCGACCGCGGTGTCGACCTGAGTGGCCGTTTCGACGAAGTTCTTGCCGCGCGTGCCGTTGGCGTAGCCGGCTGCGACGAGGGCTCCGTCGATGGTCTCGACCATGTATGCCGCCGCGTCCTTCTTCTTGTCGTTGGGGAAGACCAACAGGTACATCTTGTCGACGGTGGCGTCGCAAGCGCTCACAAACCCGCCCGAGGCGTAGGTCTGCGCCATTGTGGGGTTCTCTTCGACGAGCTCGACGTTCATCGGCGGTCGGATGAGGACCTTGTCGCCAAACAAGGCGGTGGGGGTGTCGGCCACTTTGGCGTCGCAGGCTTTGGCAGCCGGTGCGTCACCGCTGTCACCGCCGCCGCCGTCGTCGCCGTCGGACGCACCGCCCGATTCGGCGCCCGAGCCATCGCTTGAGCCGTCGGTGGTGGCCGCGACAGCTCCATCGCCTCCGGGAGGCTGAGCCGCTCCGTCAGGCTTGTTCTTGTCGCAGCCGCTCAGGGGCGCGAGAAGGCCAAGGCACAGGACGATGCTGGTGAAGGATCCGTTACGCATCACGGGCATGATTTCGCCGAACCTATCCCACGCCCGTCGCCAGCGCGCAAGCCTGCAAGAACCCCCTGCGCGCCCGTTTTCACGCCGAGGCCGACGATTCGGGGTGCCAGGTCACCGCTCCGTCCGGAAGGAAGTAGATCAGGAACATGCGGCCCCCTTCCACCGTGGGGACGTGCCTGGACCCAGGAGGCATGAACACCCATCCGGGGGCATGACCATCGAAGCGCGCGGCGCCGTCTTGATCCGTGGCCGCGAAACCGAGCGTGACCTCGCCGTTTGGGTGGGTGTGCTCGAGGGCAGCACCCTGCAGCGCGACCACGTCGACGGACAGACCGTGGGTCGCCGGGGTCGCCTTGGCCAAGCGGCAGAATCGAGCGTTGTCGTCGCCTCGATTGCAGAT
>CAYGTG010000694.1:3192-4900 GCA_964352485.1 uncultured Nannocystaceae bacterium
TTGCAGATCGTGCCGTCGGCAACCCCTGCGTGGAGCGCCGCGCCGAGGTCCCGGACCGCCTCGCCATCCTCGGGGAAGGCCTCGCGCAGCGCCGCGAGGACCGACGAGGCCCGGGCGGGATCGGTTGCGGCAGCGGGGTCGAGCTCCGCGACCTTGGCGAGCATCGGAGGGAGGAGTGCCATCACGCGTTCGGCAGACATGCGCGGCAGCCTAGCAGGGTGTGGGAACCCCGGGTTCCGCGAAACCTACGTCTCGGGGTGCCGAGAGCTTACGGGACCGAGGTCCACGAGCCGGCGTCGATGCGATGGGCGGCGATGGTGTTCGGGGCGCTCGCGTCTGCCCCGGGCATCAACAGGGAGCCGGTCCGCACGACCAATCGGACAGGCGCCGCCTCGAGAGCGTCAACCGCTGCGCCCAGGCCCGGATCCGAGGGGTCCGTGGAGCGCTCGGCCAGGCGTTGGGCGACGGCGTGGGCTCGTCCGGCCGGGACCAACACGTAGGCAGATGCGCCGTAAGCGAGGAAGTCATAGGGGAACGCTGGCGCACCGGTCTCGGTGCGTTCGGCGATCGCAACCGCGCCATACGGCGTGGCGCCCAGCGACAGGTTCCAGGCCTGCTGGAGATTCGCGGTGAGCGTGTCCTGCTCGCAGCTCGGTGACCAAGCCCAAGCGGACGTGCCCTCGGGGAGCGCGATGTGGACGAGCTGCTGCGGCTCGAAGCCCGCCTGGGCCAGGGAGCTGCGAAGCAGGGGGACCTGCCATGTCCATTGGCCCAGGGCAAACGCCAGCCGAATCGGGAGCTGTCGCTGCGGCGTCTTGACCCCCTGGGCCAGGCTCGCGAGCGCCTCGGGCAGCGCATCGTCGGTGAGGTCGATCAGCGTGACCGCTTCTGCGGACGGCGGGATCCACGACAGCGTCTCGAACGGCGTCGCGGGCGGGCAGGCAAAGAGACGGGGCTTGGTCTCGGCTGCCGGCGCGGGCTCGGACGGCGCGGGTTTGGTGTGCGGTCCTGGGCAAGCGGTGAGGCCCAGCGCGAGCAGCCAAGCCGAGCGATGCATCACTCGTCTCCGAGCGTGCGGAGGTCGTCGCTGCTGGCCTGCAGCCGTCCGACCACGATCGGGCCCTCGACGCTGAAGGCAACCCGCTTGGCGAGGGCGGCGAGGGCATCCGTCTCGAGTGACAGGTCGCGTTCCGCGAGCGAGGCGACGGCTTGCGTCGGGTCCTCGAGCGGAGCGAGCTGAACCTCGACCTCCAATCCCGTCTTCTGAAACGGCCGCGCCCGCACCGAGTACTGCGCGAGGTCTTGGTGGAGCTCAAGATGCAGGAGCGGACCCGCAGCGACTGCCTCGAGCACGGTGGAAGGATCTTGCTCGAGGACCTTCTCGAGTTCCTGCTCAGCCCGAGAGGCCGGCAGGTCGCGTCCCGCGGTGAGCGGGCTGAGGCCCGAACCGATCTCTTTGACCGGGACAAAGGCGACCACGTGGTCGTTGAGAAATGCCACCTTCCACGGGAAAGGCCCCTGCGGGAGGAAGACGCGAAAGCCCTCGATCTCATCGGCCCGCATGGAGGCGCGCTCAAGGTACGCCTCGACCTCGGACCGGGGCTTGTCGAGGGTGTGCAGGACATAGGTCCCCGATGCGACGATCGAGGTCGAGGCGAGCGCCTCCATGCGGGCCGATGAGATCGAGGGCTTTAGCGTCTTCCTCCCG
>CAYGTG010000695.1:0-4889 GCA_964352485.1 uncultured Nannocystaceae bacterium
CCTGGATCAGACAGCAAACAGTACCGACAAAAAATCTTAGGCACACCATGGAGTTGTTTGAAAGCACCTTGGATTCTACATACTCGGTTGCATGGATCGATTGCATGCGTACACGGAAACAAACTGGTCGTTCTTTAATCTTTCTGGGCGAGCACGCAAAGCTTTGTGATTTAAATGTTGATCAACAGAAATTTCCTTTCGCTATCAAACAAAAAAAGCGAAAGACCATACCAATCGACTTGCCATCATGGACACTGAATCGATTTACTTTGAAGGCGTTTAATGCTTTGTACTATAGAAATGGTTTGAAAAAACAAGGGAACAATCTTGTTGATTGGGATAGTTTTTTCTACCCGTTGGATAGCATATTTGGTTGGAACCGAATTTACGGACGCAAAGGTTTCATTCAATTCCAGTGTGTAATCCCGTTAACCAGTGCCGAAGCAGGTATTATTGCACTGTTATCGGAGATTTCATCAGCTGGTATTGGTTCCTTTCTAGCAGTATTGAAACGTCTTGGTCAGCAAGAGAGCTATTTTTCGTTTCCTATGGAAGGTTACACACTTGCCTTGGATTTCCCAGCCTGTAATCAGTCGTTTAACCTAATAGAGAAGCTGGACAACATTACAATCGAGCACGGGGGCAGATTTTATCTTGCGAAAGATGCTTGTTTGTCAGCTGACACATTCAGACTGGCAGACACACGCGCCGTTGACTTTGCAACCTTTCGGTCTGAGCAGAATTTTCATAACAGCTTCCAGTCGTTACAATCCCAAAGGTTGAGTTTATGACCCGCAGCACAGCCCTCATATTAGGGGCACGTTCTGATATAGCAGGTGCTATCTCACACAAATTTGCGTCAGAGGGATACTCTATACAACTAGCTGCGCGTCACGTAGAAACTTTATGGGCTTACAAAGCCGATATTGAATTGCGTTACGCAGCGAAGGTCAGTCTGCACGAGTTTGATGTTCTGGCCACACATTCCCATGAAGCGTTTATAGATAATTTACCGATATTGCCCAATGTAGTCATTTGCGTGGTCGGCTTTATGGGTGAGCAAACTACCAATGAAAAGAAACTGGAAGCAGTTGCTCAAGTCATCCGGACAAATTTCGAAGGCCCCGCTTCGATCTTTACACTGCTTGCGTCACGCTTTGAAACGCGGGGTTCAGGTACGTTGGTCGGTATCAGCTCTGTAGCAGGACTGAGAGGCCGTGCAAGCAACTACATCTATGGCTCAGCAAAAGCAGGGTTTACTGCTTTCCTCTCGGGACTTAGAAACTGGCTAGCTAAAAACGGAATTCATGTAGTAACACTGCTGCCAGGGTTTGTCGCTACGCGCATGACACAAGATCTGGATTTACCTAAACGGCTAACTGCTCAGCCAGTCGAAATTGCAGAGGCTATATGGCGTGCCGTAGAGAATAAAAAAAATGTCGTCTATGTTCGTCCAATCTGGCGAGTGATTATGTTCATCATATGTGCCATACCCGAAAATATTTTCAAGAGAACAAATTTGTGAGACTATTGTGTTGCTTACTTATAATCGTAGTGCTTCGCGTAGTCGTTTTTTGTTCGCTTATCCTTACCTTTGGCAAAGACCCAGGTACTGATACTCATATATTTGAACTGCTCGCTAACAAGAGTTGGAGTCAACATATTCTGAGATTAGGTGACTACACACAATTTCCAATATTGTCACCGGTAGTCATGTCGGCGTTGCGCTTTGCTTTAGAACCAATTTTCGGTGTGTATTGGTCTCGTGCAGCCTTTGTTAGTTTCGAACTTACAATTTACGTTCTGTTTTATAGAACGGCACCTGGATTTCGCGGAAGCTGGTTGGATTACCTGTATATAGTCGGCTTTTTCACTGGACCGCTCACCGCCTTGTGGGCGCAAGATGAAATGATTGCCGTTCTTCCGATATTACTGCTTTTCTCAATGCCAGCTTCACTACTTGTATTCATCAGCGTGGTTGTAGCCTCTTACATGCTGTTAAAGAGTTTTTACCTCTTCGCCCCGCTGTCTAGACTGCTGACTACAAAATCACCCTATATATCCCCACTAGCTTTTATGGCAATCATATTTATGATCGTGATTGACAATACTAGTGGCTTTGTACCGACGAACGAGTTCAGTTCGACTGTCTGGACTCTGTCTGACCTAAACCCAGTGTTTCAGAAGAATCTGTCGCTAGCATTGTTCGCTTCACTTATTGCTGTTTCATTGGTAGTGGGTCTTTGGCGTAACCTGTCATGGCAAGTAATCTACTTATTAGTAATTACAGCATTTCTTAATACGTTCTATCACATCAATATGGAATATTTTGTCTTTCTGACTCTGCCTGCTGTTTTCGTAATATTAAAAAAAGAGTGCACACAGCTCACCATGGTACTAATATGCCTTTGGTTCGCTAGCACAGTGGGAACAAATGTTTTTTACGCACTTGGGTACTCGCTTGCATCATCGGAAATTGCTCGCCTCTTGCATCCCGTTATTATAGTGATCGCTGGCCTATTGGGCCTTGCAACTTTCATTTCGCTATTGTCAGCTACTCCTGCTAAAAAGCTAGCCGTTCATACTATTAAGCGCAACAAGGATTCGGGATGATACTACTCTACAAGCGATGAACTTGAATAAACAGCAATCCCTTGCTGATAATTCGAACAGAATATATTTGGGTGTGGTACCAAACTTCGCTGCTTACTCTATTAAATCAATCAGACCATTGCCACCCACATCGATCCATGGTGGTAAATCAATATTAATGTCTTGCCCGTCTAACCAGAAATTATCAATTTTTACTCTCTTTGGTATTGTCACGTCGCTATCAAGGTACGATACGTCGCCAACCCTGCGAGCATAATACTGAAGTTCACTAGTAGCGTCCGGGTTGTTGTTCACCCAATCAATATCACTGAGGCCCTTGTTACCATAATCGGTGAAGTTGAACTTTATACTGGTTGGATTTTCCGCTGATACGAAATTTTCTCTGATCGAGTTGTTGACAGGTGGTAGGTGTACGACAGAACGTCCCAGCACCGCGACTCTTGACCATGCTGCAGTGTCTCCACCGTCACCAAGAAAAAAGTTATACCGCCAATCTATATCTTCAATTCTTTCATAGAGGTACCAAGTCTTGTCAGGGAATGCAAATGAAGAATCCGTTTCGGTAGTAGTCCAATATAATCCAATTCCAGTGTTATCGTTTCTGTAGCTTACGTTAAAGTATCCGTGAGATCGCTTGCCGGCAATCTCCATACTTTTTTGTGCAACACGTCTATTACCATCGAGAAAAATATTTCTGAACACCAGCTTGTCGTCTCCACCTCGCAAAGATATGTGAGGGGTATCAGTGCCTTTATAAGCTGGAGTCGTCTCATAGAGATTATTGTGAATCATCCATCTCCGCGTTTTTGAAGTTGGGACTTCGCCGTGACAGTCGATGAAATGATTCCAGCCGAGTTCTGTGAATGTATTAGTGCCCGGTAGATCAGTATCAGACCCATAGGGATAGTTCCATCCGAAAGTGGTGTCAGTAATGACCTTAGGTCCAAACGAAGGCTCTTGAAAGTCTTCAAACGTATTACCACCGATTACCAAATCAACTACAGACTGACCATTCTTTACACCAAATGGGTTAATCATTCTCACGCCTGCAGAATCATTAGCCCCATTGAAATAATTGCCAATTACCCTGTTGCCAACGGTTGCAGGCTCATCAACTGTAGTTCCTTCCGTTGTGAGCAAAACTTCACCCGCTCTATCAATCCGGTTGTTATACACCCAGTTTCTTGCACCAGTGATGTGAATGGCTCTTGTGCTACCAGAGGGATAGAACTTTAAATTCATTATCACCCAGTCATTACCTGAAATCTTAAAACGCGTTCGCGTAGAAAAACTATCAGGCCCACTTGTATCACCGCAGTGCGATCCACCAACAATATATTTCTTTGCATTTGGACTACCACTGGATGTCAACTCTACAGACCCCAGATCAGTACCAGGCTCAATATATATGCGGTCGCCATCGTCCATATTTGCAACGGCTGCATCAAATTCATTTCGAGAATTGACACTCCAAGTCCTTGGCCATGAACTTGGTATTGTCAACCAATGATCTTCTACTGTACCGCCACATCCAAATAGAGGTCTAAACCTATCAGGTAGACCGTTTTGCCGAAATCCTCCAAATGTTACTTGCTCATCCTTACCGGAATCAGCGCTCTTAGAAGAGTCAATGACAGGGATCGAGCCGAGTTGGGTGTCAGACACTTCACTCGGTGGACTTGTGCTCGGTATATTTGACTGTGTCGCTTCATCAGGATGTTCGTCGGTCGGAGATGAATCAACGTCTGGATCTGAATTGTCAGTGAGTTCGACCTGATCTGAATTGTCAATACGATCAATCTGATCTGAATTGTCAGTGTGACCAATCGGACCAGCATCGTCAGTACCATCTACTGGATCTGAACCATCGGACTCATTCGTCGGTAGGTATGGATTTTGCAGATCAGGCCCTTCCGACAGAGATGCCTGTGTCGTCGAAGGTTGCGTATTCGGATTGTCGATCGCAGCAATAGCGATTTCCACTACCTCCTTTATCGATAAGGCCTTGTCTTCATCAACAACCGGCTTATCTATTACGATAGCAAATTGATCAGTAGACGAAGTGAGAACGTCTCCTGTGGACGATAAACCAACTTCCGCTGTTGGTTTGGCCGCTGCCAATTCTGTAGCAGCTGGTTGATCGACTCCCCCTCCACTACAGGAACAAAGCAAAGTCGCAAGGAACATAATATTCATGGATTTTAATGATACTACTTTTGGCACACCCACACGCCGGCGCTGATATTTCATGAAATTCACACCCTAGGGTTTATTAT
>CAYGTG010000696.1:0-4881 GCA_964352485.1 uncultured Nannocystaceae bacterium
GTCCCTTTGGTTCACCTTGCGCCAGGCCCCCTTGCTCGCGCTCCGGTCCGCGAATCCCTGCGTAGCCGGGGCCGTAGTCGTTGAACTCCCACCCGAACGCGCCGCTGTAGAAAGCCTTGGCAACGGCGATGTCGGGCACGGTCAGCTCGATGTAGTCGATGCCATGGTGGGTGGGGGCGTTGGGCTGGGCCATGCGTATGCAGTACGCAAAGCGCCGCGCGTCGTCTACCGTGCTCCTGACAGCAGGTGTCAGCAGCCGGGTGAGGCCCGGCGTCATCCGTGGAACGCGGTGTAGCTGCGCGTACGCAGGGCGCAACGGAAAAAGCGACTTGTCGGTGTACGCTCCGCCGCGATGGTGAAACGCACCGCTTCGCTCGCCGCCTTGATGCTGCTTTGTGCCTGCAACGTGCAGGCGTCGACCTCGGGGTCCGTGGGGACCGCTCCGCCATCGGACGCCGCGCCGCCGAGCGACACCACGACTCCAGGCGAGACGCCGTCTGAGGAGCCCGCCGCGGCAGGGATGACGATGCAGCAGAAGGTCGAGCAGTTTGCGGTCGCTGAGCTGACCGCCGATCTCTCCGACCTGCCGCAGCGCGAGAAAGACGCGCTCGCGTTGTTGATCGCCGCGTCGCAGCACTTGGATCCGCTGTACGACCGTCAGGCCTGGGCCGGAAACCCTGACCTGGAGCAGCAGCTCGCCGGCGCCACGGACGAGGAGGGCAAGGCTCGCTACGCATACTTCCGGATCATGCGGGGACCGTGGGACCGCCAGGCCGATCACGAGGCGTTCGCGATCAATCGGCCCCACCCCAAAGGTGCCGGCTTCTACCCCGAGGACATGACCGCTGAGAGCTTTGAGGCGTGGCTGAAGGATCACCCCGAAGACCGCAAAGCGTTCGAAGGGCTGTTCACGGTCATCAAGCGCGAGGGCGAGACGTACAAGGCCGTGCCCTACTCGCAGGAGTACGCGAAATGGCTGGAGCCCGCCGCTCAGGGCTTGGAGGCCGCGGCCAGGGCGACCAAGAACAAGTCGCTGCGCAAGTTCCTGAATCTACGCGCCAAGGGCTTTCGCACCGATGACTACTACGCCTCGGACAAAGCGTGGATGGACCTGGACAGCCGGGTCGAGATCACCGTGGGTCCCTACGAGACCTACGAGGACAAGCTGATGAACTACAAGGCGTCGTTCGAGTCGTTCGTGACCGTGAGCGATCCGAAGGCTTCGAAGGCGCTGGCCAAGTACAAGAAGTACCTGCCGAAGATGGAAAGGAACCTGCCCGTCGACGACGCGGTCAAGACCAAGCGCGGCGCGCAGAGCCCCATTCGCGTGGTCGACCTGGTGTTCACCGCAGGCGATGCTCGGACGTCGGTGCAGACGATCGCGTTCAACCTCCCCAACGACGAGCGCGTGCGCAAGGAGAAGGGCGCCAAGAAGGTGCTGCTGCGGAACCTGATCGAGACGAAGTTCGACAAGATCATGAAGCCGATCGGCGAGCAGGTGCTCGCGCCGCAGCACCACGCGATGCTCTCGGGCGACGCGTTCTTCCACCAAGTGCTGTTCCACGAGCTGTCCCACTCGCTGGGCCCAGCGTTCACGCAGAAGGACGGGCGCAAGGTCGAGGTTCGCATCGCAATCGGCCCCGCCTACTCTGCGATCGAGGAGTGCAAGGCCGACGTGATGGGTGCCTACAACATCCTGTACATGATCGATGAGGGCGAGCTGCCCAAGGACTTCCGCGAGAAGCTGCTGGTCTCGTACTTCGGTGGGTTGTTCCGCAGCGTGCGGTTCGGCGTGTCCGAGGCGCATGGTCGCGGAGCGGCGGTGCAGATCAACCGGTTCCTCCAGGACGGCGCGGTCACGCTCGATGACCAAGGTCGGTTTGTGATCGACTTCCCCAAGCTCGAGACGAGCATCTCCGACCTGGTGCACGACCTGGTGATGCTGCAGCACGAAGGCGACCGTGGTGCAGTGGAGGCGTTCTTGGACAAGTACGGCGTGGCCAGCGAAGCGATGACAAACGCGCTGGGGAAGCTGGGCGGGATCCCGGTGGACATTCGGCCGGTGTATCCGCTGGCGGGTGAGACCGGGCCTCGGTAGCGCTCCCGTCCTCCTCAGTCGGCGCCTCGACGGAGCGCGGCCGCGGCGAGGGCTTCGATCACTCCATCATCGTCCCCGAGCGCGCCGGGGACCAGGGTGATCGACGCTGCGGGGTGGTTTGCATCAACCTCCGCGACAAGCCGGGGAACGTCTCGCTTGAGGTGTCGCCCTCCGGCCGAAAGAAACGCGGCGACAACATGGACTTCGGTCGCGCCGTCTTCGACGAGTTTCGCCACGACATCGGCGAGCGAGGGCTCGATGAACTCCATGTACGCCAGGGCGACGTGCGGACCGTCTGCCCCTGAGGCTGCGTTCGCCGCTTGCGCCACGCGCTCGAGCGGGCCTCGCCAGTCGGGGTCTGGGCTTCCGTGGGCGATGAGTACGATCGGCGTGGGCACCGTGGACAAGCTTAGGGTCGAGACCCCATTTGTCCACGGAACGACGGCGCGCGGCCTGTGCCTGGGTGGGACGAACCGCTACTGGGGACGAAAGGCGTCGCTGCTCGTCTTCCACGGTGCGAGCGTGCCGGGCACGACGGTGCCGTCGACATCCAGGGCGAAGATGGTGCCGGTGGGACCGGCCGACTCTCGGTAGTACAGCAGCCGCTCGACCTGGGTGTCATCGCCGATGGGATGCAGGCCAATGAGGATCAAGTCGTCGTCCTCCTCTTCGTCCTCGGCCGTCTCCAGCCAGGTCTCGAGCTCCTCGGCCCACTCCTCGTCGAGGTTGTCTCGATCGAACAGCAGCGCGGTTGATTGTTCCCCTTGATGCTCGACGGAGACGTGGGTTCCGGAGATGTTCGTGATGAGTGCGAGAATCGACAAGCCGCACAGTAGCCCGCTTGGGCGCCGAGCGAGCGCCGGAATGCCATGATGGCGTTCGGCGATGATCTCCGGCCGGAGCGGCGCCTCGCTACACAAACTCGTGGCGCCACGCCGGCGCCGCGGTCATACTCCCTCGCGGCTGCGCCGGATTGCCTGTGCGCGCCCCCAAGGAGGCTCAAATGGCCAAACTGAATCAAATTCTCGCGATCGAGAAGGGCAAGAAGACCCAGCTCCACAAAGAGATCACGGAGCTTCATCGCGCCACCCAGAAGAACCAGCTGATGACCGGGCATCACAAGACGTTCGCGCCCAAGGAAGAGGGCGGGGAGACGTTTCCCGACGATCGGCAGCACGTCCAGCACCGCGCCAGCGAGGTGATCGAGCAGGTCACCGAGCGGCTCAGCACCCTGATGGACGTCACGGCGACCAAGGACTGGGCCAACTGCACGGCTCGCGCAGATGTTGTGGTCGAAGGGGATGTGTTCCTCAGCGACGTCCCCGTCACGTACCTGCTCTTCCTCGAGAAAGAGCTCACCGACCTGCACACGTTCGTGTCCAAGGTTGTCGAACTCGATCCGGCCGAGCAGTGGACGGCCGACCCCAACTCGGGGCTGTTTCGCAGTGAGCCGGTCACCACGCACAAGACCAAGAAGGTGCAGCGGGCCGTGGTGCTCTACGACGCCACCGAGCATCACCCGGCGCAGACCCAGATGATCACCGACGACGTGGTCATCGGGCACTGGACCACGGTCAAGTTCTCGGGCGCGCTGCCGCGTCCGGTCAAGAAGCGCATGCTCGATCGCATCAGCACGCTGCAAGATGCGGTCAAGTTTGCCCGGGTTCAGGCCAACTCGATGGAGGCCCAAGACCAGCGCTTCGGGGCCAAAGTGCTCCGCTACGTGTTTGGCGACCCCGCATAGATTTTCCTTCGGGAGACAAGCTCAAACTCAAGATCAAACTGAACCAGGCTTCTGGGAACCGTGAAGGTTCGAGTCCTTCTCCCGCCATCTGCGGCGGGATGGCGAAACCGGTAGACGCCCCCGCCCGCTGTGGGCTGGGGGGTTCCACAACAAGGAGGCCCCATGACGATCAAGTTTTCTCCCAAACTCAGCAACACACTGGACCTCGAAGTCTCTCTGTTCAGCGACACCTTCGTTCGAGATCGCGGTTAGAATCCGCGGGGCCCCACCAACGAGAGGCGGAGATTCGCTCCCTTCGAGCTCACCGCTCGAGCCTCTCTCTTCTGGAGCCCTGGTCAAACGTCAAGACGCGAGCGTTCAACCTAAGCGCTGAAGCCTGCCGTCTTCGAGAAACGCCAGTGCCCGGAGCCGATGCTCCGGGAAAACCAGAATCCCCCAAGTGCGGTTACATCTTGGGGGATTCGTTTTGGTTCAGGGGTGGCCGCCGGCTGCTCGAGCAGACGGTCTGATGGCTGTCGACGCAGCGGCTGCGCCAAGGAACACGCTGTCGCATGGTGGGCGATTTCGGGCATTGAGAATCAGGCTCTTTGACCGCTTTAGGCGCACCGGATCGGCACTTAGGGAATACGACAGCGCTGTCGCATTTGCAGATGCCCCACAGCATGCCTCTCGCAGAGCAAGCTCTTGGATGGCTGCGGGGGTTGAACACGCCTGCGCGGGCAGGGCTTGCGAGAGGTCGACCGGCCGTGCAGGCGCGGTATCCTCTCGCATGTTTGCAGGCTGCCGCTGCCCTTGCTGCCCCGAGTCGATCCTCGCGGTGCGGGAGGTCGAGGGCCGCAAGGTGTTGGTCTGCGAGCGCTGCTCGGGCGCCTTCGTCGGTGCGAAGCTGGGCCTTCGGCTGCTAGCCGTCCTCGAGGCCGACGTTCGCGACTCGAACCCGTCGCGGCTGTGCCCCGTCTGCCGCCGGGCCATGCGGTCCGTCGCGGCCGCCGACGTCGAAGTCGAGGTCTGCAAGGCCCACGGTCTGTGGTGCGACGCG
>CAYGTG010000697.1:0-4880 GCA_964352485.1 uncultured Nannocystaceae bacterium
ACCCTCACGACGCGGCAAGAGGAACAACGCCAAGCGATCGAGAGAGCCAACGCTCGCGTTCAGCTCAAGCCGCTGGAGACTCGGCTCGTTCCTCTGTCGTACGCGACGGTCGACGAGATGGTCGCCAAGGTTCAGTCCGTGCTCAGCCCGCGCGGGACGGTCACCCCGGACACGCGGACCAACACGCTCATCATCATGGACGTCGCGGCCAACATCGCGCTGGCCCAAGACTTGGTCAAGAGCCTCGACACCCAGACGCCGGAGGTCCTCATCGAGGCCCGCATTGTCGAGGCGCGAACCACGTTCACCCGCCAGCTCGGCATCCAGTGGGGCTTCGACTTTACGGCCAGCCCGGGCACTGGAAACCCGACCGGCCTGTTGTTCCCGAACTCCATCGGCGTCGGTGGTGGTGGTACCGGCACTCCGGTCGATTCTCGGGGTCTCCTGCTTCCAGGAGCCGCGGCGAGCCCGAACTATGCTGTCGACCTTCCGGCTCCGGTCGGTACGGGTGCCGGTGGTGCGGTCGGCATGTCGTTCGGAAGCATCAGCGGCAACCTCAACACGAACCTGCGCCTGTCGGCTGCAGAATCGACCGGTGAGGTCCGCATCATCAGTGCTCCGAAGATTGTGACGCTCGACAACTCCGAGGCGACCATCGAGCAGGGGGTCCAGATCCCGATCTCACAGGTCAGCGCCCAAGGCGTGAACACGCGGTTCGTCAACGCAACGCTCTCGCTGACGGTGACGCCGCACGTGACCAACGAAGGCGCGGTGTTGCTCGATGTCACCGTCCAGAAGAACGAGGCCGACTTCGTCAACACGGGCGCCCGAGGCGACCCAACGATCCTCACCCGAAGCGCGAACTCGCGGATGCTCGTCAACGACGCCGATACGGCGGTCATCGGCGGCATCTACACCCGCAACAAGGCGGTCAACTACACGAAGATCCCTTGGCTGGCCGACATCCCGATCGTCGGATGGTTCTTCAAGAGCAAGGCCGAGGCCGACACGCGCTCCGAGGTGCTCATCTTCTTGACGCCGAAGATCGTCAACCGCGCCAGCTCCATCGGGGGCTGAGCACGGCCCTTGCGGCCCGAGCCAGACCGGCGCACCCTGCAATCGTGGGGGCGCCGGTTTTTCTGTGCGGCATGATGGGCTCGGGCAAGAGCTCGGTGGGACGGCGGCTTGCCTCCGGCCTTGGGGTTCCGTTTGTCGATCTCGATGTGCGGCTCGAGCGGATGTTCGGCCTGAGAATCGCCGAGGCGTTTGCGCTTGGGGAGCCGCACTTTCGAGGGGTGGAGCGGGTTGCGCTGACGAGTCTGGTGGACGAGCCAGGGTTCGAGGGCCGCACGGTGATCGTCGCGACCGGTGGAGGGGTCGTCCTCGACCCCCACAACCGGGCGTGCATGGACGCGGTGGGCGCCCGGGTGCTGTTGCGGGTACCGCCGGCCGAGCTCGCCGAGCGCTTGGCCGCAGGGCAGGGGGACGGACGACCGCTGATCGACGATGCGGACGACCCTGCGTCCAGCCTCGCCGCGCTCTGGGCACAGCGGCGGGCCGCCTACGAAGATGTTCCGCACCAGATCGATGGGGTGGGGTCGGTCGATGCGGTCGCTCACAGAATCGCTGCCGCCCTTGACCTCCAGCTCGAAACCGGCGAAACGCCAGGCCCTGCATGACCCGGCCCCTCGCATTGGAAGTCACGGTTCCCTCTGAGGACCTGAGTTACCCGGTGAAAGTCGGGCCTGGTCTGCTCAGCACCGTGGGGGACGCGATGAAGCGCGTGACGCCGCGGGCTCGTCGGGTCGCGATCATCTCGGATACGAACGTGCTGCCCCTGTACGGCGCCCAGGTTCGTGCATCCCTCGAAGCGGCCGGGCTGTCGGTGAGCTCGCATGTCATCCCGCCGGGGGAGACCAGCAAGACACCCGAGCGCATGGTGGGGCTGGTTTGCGCTTTGGTGGCGGACGGGCTGGGGCGCTCGGATGCGGTGCTTGCCCTGGGCGGTGGCGTGGTCGGGGACCTGGCGGGCTTGGTCGCGGCCCTGTTCATGCGGGGCATCGACGTCGTGCAATGCCCCACGTCCTTGCTCGCGCAGGTCGATGCGTCGGTCGGAGGAAAGGTCGCGGTCGACTTGCCCGAGGGGAAGAACCTGCTGGGGGCCTTCGCCTTTCCGCGCGCCGTCGTCATCGATCCTAGCGTGCTGCAGACGCTGCCCGATGAGGAGCTGGGCTGCGGCGTCGCCGAGATGCTCAAGCACGGTGCGCTCTTCGATCCTGCGCACTTTGATGCGGTCCGCGACCACGCCGAGGCCATCTATGGGCGCGACGAAGCGGTCCTTGGTCCGCAGGTGGCGACCTCGGTGGGGCTCAAGGCGGCGTGTGTGATTCGCGATCCGCTGGAGCGCTCGGACGCGGGCAAGGGTCGAATCGTGCTGAATTTGGGGCACACGGTCGGGCACGCCCTCGAGCTGGGCGAGGGATACGCGCTCAAGCATGGGCAGGCGGTCGGGTTGGGACTGCTCGCAGCCGCGCGGCTCTCGATGCGCCTGGGCCTGACACCGCTGGACCTGGAGGGACACATCCGCACAGCCCTCGAGGCGCTGCGCCTGCCCACCGATCTGGACCGGTACCTGGTCGCAGAGCGTCGTCCGGCGCTCATCGAGGCGATGGCTCGCGACAAGAAGCGGGGTGCAGACCGCAAGATCACCTACATCGCGCTGGCCCGACTGGGTGAGCCGCGGGTGCTCAGCTTGACGCCCCAAGCCATCCTCGACGCCCTCATTTGACCCACCGGCTTGGCGCGTTTCTTTGGATGTGGACCGAGCCCTTGCTACGCTTGAGCACGGCGAGCTCCCTGGGGTCCGCTCGGTGCGTCATGAAGGTTCTCAAGCTCACGTCCATCGCGATCGCTCTGGCTGCCCTTCCCATGCTGGGTTCGTGCGCCGACCAGCAGGAGTCGATCATCATCGCCGGAGCGCCCGCGTGGGCACCGGGCGAGTGCTCCGTGCAGGTGCCGGCGATGTTCTACCTCGACCGCGGTCGGCTCGACGTGCGCTTTGGAACCCAGTACCTGGTGCCGCTGGAGATCCAAAACCAGCTGACGGTTCAGTCCACGGACTCCACCAACAGCGGAACGGACAACTCGGAGCTCCAGATCACCGGGGTGGACGTTCGGCTGTCCAGTGCGCAGCGGCCCGATCTCATCGATCGCCTCGAGGACGAAGCGGGCGAAGCCTTCATCGACTTCACGCCCGCGGTGCCCACCAACTCGTTGACCGGCAGCAGCTCGCTGGGCTTCCTGGTCACGGGAATTCCCGCCGCCACCTCGGCCAAGCTCGCCGAGTACCGGGTCGAAGAGGCCCTCGAGGCCGGCGAGGCTGCGGAAATGGAGCTCGAAGGTACTGGGGCGACGGAGACTGAGATCCTCGCCGCCCGGCTCTCGGCCGAGAATGGCGTGCTGCAGGCGGTGGAGACGATCGTCGTCTCGATGGTAGTCCGAGCCCGCCGAAGCGGGAACAGCACCGGCAGCGGGGTCGGAGAGATCGAGTCCCGGCAGTTCGACTTTCCGGTCGACGTTTGTCACGGGTGCCTCACCCAGTGCTCGAGCTGCAGCTTCGAGGTGGATCTCGACGCCGACGGGGAACCCGAGACGATCACCGGGGAGTGCCCCGATCCGACGGTCCGCTCCACGCCAACCGGTCGGCTGTTCATCGGCGACTACGTGGGCACGAACGCGACCTGCCCATCCGCCCAGGACAGCTACTTCGTGCCTGCCGTTTGCGCGAACTGACGCCGCGTTGGCATGGTCCCTTGACCAACGCACAGGCGTTGGGCGATCCTCCCGTTGCGGACCGCCATGCTGAACGAATCGCTCGAAAAGATCGTGCAGAACACTCCGGGTGCAGCCGGGGCAATCCTGATGGGCTTCGACGGCATTGCAGTGATGCAATACCTCGACCCTGAACACGCCGACCTCGACATCGAGTCGACGGCGATGGAGTTCTCCTTCCGCTTCGTCGAACTCCGCCAGGCGGCGGCGTCCTTGGACATGGGAGAGGTCACTGACATCACGATCAAGGCCGACAACCGGTCCGTGTGCTGTCGGGTTCTCTCGGACGAGTACTTCGTGGCCATTGTGCTCGCGGACTCCTCGCACATCGGCAAGGGCCGCTGGATGCTGCGCTCCACCTCGGGCGAGCTTCAGTCGGAACTGTAGAACTCGGGGAAGGACGTCGGCCCATGAACGTCGTGGTGACGGTCATTCACGGGCCGAACCTCAATCTCCTCGGATCCAGAGAGCCGGAGATCTACGGATCGACGACGCTTGCGGATCTCGACGCGCGCCTGGTTCAGCGGGGCCGAGCCAGCGGTGTCGACGTCGTGTCCCACCAGAGCAACGGCGAGGGGGGGATCATCGATTTCATCCACGCCGCGCCGGGGCCAATCGTGATCAATCCCGGCGGGTACACGCACACCTCCGTCGCCATCGCCGACGCGCTCCGTGCGGTGCCTGGCCCGGCGGTCGAAGTCCATCTGTCCAACATCTACGCCCGGGAGGCTGTCCGGCAGGTGTCTGTCACCGCCGCGGCGTGCCAGGGGGTGGTCATGGGTTTGGGCGTGAACTCATACGTCTTGGCGCTTGAAGCCGTGCTGGAAATGATAGGGTCCGGCGCCGAGAGGTCCTGACGGACCCAACGCATCTCGCGAGCTACCATGAGCAACGAGAACGACTCCAAGCTTCCCGACCTCGGCTACATCAGAGAGCTGGCCGGCATCTTTCAAGACCACGAACTCGACGAACTCGAGATCGAGACCGGTGAGACTCGGATGCTGCTCCGCCGCGGGGAGATGCCCGTCGTGCAGGCCGCAGCACCGGCC
>CAYGTG010000698.1:0-4874 GCA_964352485.1 uncultured Nannocystaceae bacterium
TGTGAGCCGGAAGGGTTGTTGGAGCTCGATCTCGAGCGGGGGATAGTCGAGGGCGTGGATGCGAGTGCGCAGCTCATGGAGCGACGCCGGCACCGTTTCGCCATCTCCGCTCAGCCGGCGCATCTCGATTCGGTCGAGCTCGGTTTGGAGGGCAAGAATCTCGTTTCGCAGGCGGGGGTCGAGCGGCAGAGACACCGAGAGCAGCGGGTCGAGCTGTGTGCACCCCATGGGGTCGGGCAGCGCCGAGACCAATGGGTGGGCGGCTGAAACCTCGAGCGTCTCGGAGGATCCGAGGGAGGTCAGGGTTGCGTCGAGTCGGCTGCGCACGCGGGCGAGACACTGCTGCGCGGTTGCCCACTGATTGGCCGAAAACTCCCCCCGCTCGTGGCGTGCACAGGCCGCTTGGTGGGCGTCGGCGAGATGCTCGGCGTAGGTCGACAGTCGGGTCTGGATCGTCGATCCGGAGACCTCCGCGTACGGCAGGGGTGAACCGGAGAACGCTGCGTCGATCGAGGAAACCCGCGTCTGGTTGTACAGGTCGTCGACCGGGGCCGCGGCGTCTTCGCATGGGAGAGGCTCGCTCGGCGCAAAAGCGGCCGCGAGTCCCACACCCACCGCGATCGTGGCCAGGAACCATCTCGTGAATCGCCGCTGTGGCCCAAGCGCAGCCACCACGGCATCCATGTCCTCGAATCTTCCCTGTGGGTCCTGCGAGAGGCCTCTTTCGACGACGTGTCGCTGTGCGCGGGTGCCCCGAAACTCGGCCTCCCCGCCGAGCGCCTCTCGCAATGCGACACAGAACGCATATTGATCCGTGCGTGCGTCGGCGACCCCGTGCTCGCGCAGCTCGGGCGCCATGTAAAACGGTGTGCCGGCCGCGGACGAGACATGCCCGCTGGCGGTGCGGGCGGACGACTCGCCGCCGATCTCGGTCGTGCGCGCCAGGCCGAAGTCGGCCACGCGTACTCGGCCGTCGGAGCCGACCAAGACGTTGGCAGGCTTGAAGTCCCGATGAATCACGCCCGCATGATGTGCGGCGGAGAGCCCTCGGGCAGCGTCGACGAATCGCTCGACGATCCTAGATGGGGACTCGCCTCGCTCCAGAAGCGCCGCCAGAGTCTCTCCGTCGACGAACTCCATCGCAACGAAGACGCTGTCGTCGACTTCACCGGCGTCGTGGACCGTGACGACATTGGGGTGCGACAGACGAGCGAGCGCTCGCGCTTCGTCCAGATGACGGCGAAGCTCGACCGCCGACCGTGACGACATCACCTTCAACGCGATCTTGCGATCGAGCTTGGGGTCGTAGGCGGAAAAGACGGTCCCCATCGCGCCGGACCCAATGCACTCGAGAATGGCGAACCGATCGTAGCGCGTTGGCTCCGGCGTCTCGGGGAATAGGCCCGAGAGCACCTGCCGTTCGAGGTGTCGCTCGAGCAAGTCGCCTCCAAGAGCCGCTCCCACGACCGCGTGGCGCAGCGTGCTCTCGTCGGCCACTCGCATTGGATAGCACCCTCGGACTGCGCCGCCAAGCGGTGCTATATCGAAGACAGTGAAGACGGATACCGAGCTGCTCGACGGGTGGAAGGCCGGCGACAACAAGGCTGGCAGTCAGCTCGTCGAGCGCCACTTTCGGTCGGTGTGTCGATTCTTCCGCAGCAAGCTGGGGGACGACGTGCAAGACATTGTGCAGCGCACGTTTCTGGACTGCGTTCGAAGTCACGACCGCATCGACCCCGAGCTGGGATTCCGGACGTTCGTTTTCACGGTCGCGCATCGGCGCCTCATCGACGAGCTGCGTCGGCGGGGCCGCCGGCCGAAGTTCGATCCGGCGCACGACTCGTTGGTCGATCTCGGGGTAAGCCCCAGTGGGGTGCTGGCGCAGGAGGAGCAGACCCGACTTCTCCAGCAAGCGATGCCCCGCCTCCCCCTCGAGCAGCAGGTCACCCTCGAGTTGTTCTACTGGGAGGAGATGTCCGGGCGAGAGATCGCCGGGGTTCTGGGGATCTCCGAGCACACGGTGCGTAGCCGGCTTGCGCGGGCCAAGCATCGTCTGAAGGAAGAGCTCGAGCGTCTGGCCGAGGGCCAGGACCTCGTGCGGAGCACGCTCGACGGCCTCGAAGGGTTCGCCCGCCAGGCAGGAGAGCTCGCGCTCCCCAAGGTGTGACCTCCGTCGGGAGCCTGGGCTCAGACCGGCGGCTGCGGATCGTACTGGATGTATCGCCTCACCTCGCGGGCTCGCTCGACGCTTGCGAGTTGCGCGACGAGGTGCAGCGCCATGTCGATGCCCGCCGAGACGCCGGCGGACGTGGTGATCCGGCCGGTCTCCACGAAGCGGTCGTCGGGCCTGACCTCGATGTTCTCGCCTTCCGCAGCGAGTCGGTCCAGCGCGCTCCAGTGGGTCGTCGCGGGCTTGCCGTCGAGCAGACCCGCGGCCGCCAGCAACAGAGACCCGGTGCATACGGACGCGATGCGAGCGCCGCGTGCGTGTGCCTCCCGAAGCGTCTGCGCCAACGCTTCGTCCCCCATCAGCGCCCGGGTCCCCTGGCCGCCAGGGACGACAATGATGTCCGGCTCGCCGATCTCAGGCTGCCCTCGATCGGCCATCACGCGCAGACGCTTGGCGCAGTGAACCGGCTCGTGCGGCGATCCCCCCCAGCGCACGGTCGAGATCTGGACGTCGTCGTCTGGATGCTGTGAGGCCCATGCCGAGAGCACCTCCCACGGGCCGACGAAGTCGAGCTCCTCCACGCCGTCAAAGATGAGAATGACGATCGATGGCATGGGCGGAGTATAGGCGCAGATCCTGCGGGCCCCGGGATTGAAGGACCGCATATTCAGAGATCGTGAAAGGCGACACGCTCATTTCCCGACTCATGACGCCCACACCTCTGGCGCTGGGTCCCGACGAGACCGCTCGGCGTGCGCGAGAGGTGATGCTCGAGCATGGGGTGCACCACCTTCCGATCGTGTCGGAAGGCCGTTTTGTGGGGTTGGTCAGCACCAACGACTTGCACCGTATTGCGTTGGGTGACCCCTACCGCGACGACCCGGAGGTGGTTGCCCAGGACCTGGAGTTGTTTCCGCTCCGAGAGGTGATGACCGAAGACGTGGTGACGCTTCAGGCGAGCGCGACGGTCAGAGACGCGGCGCTGCAGCTGGCAAAGGGCAGCTTTCACGCGATTCCAATCCTCAACGGGTCTGCGTTGGCCGGCATCGTGACCTCCACTGACCTCGTCGCGTACTTGATCGAAGACGAATGAGAGGCGCGTGTTCGCCCCGACCGCCGGTTCGGGGGCAATCGACTACGATCCTTGCCCCCATCTCGATCCTATTCGCTCATTGTCGGAAACCTGTCGAACCCGGATAATGGAGGCGCGGGTGGAACGATGAGGAACGGATTTCGACGATGCAGCTGGTGGGTTTTCTTGGGTCTCTTCGCCTGTGATGGCGGTCAAGACTCGGCTGATACCGACGCGTGGGAAGGCACCGGCAGCACCTCCGGGAGTGGTCCGTCCTCCGCGTCGAACCCCAGCGGCGGACCTGGTTCAGGCCCCTCGAGCGATGCCGAGAGCGACAGCGACCCCGGCACGGACAGCGGACCCGGCTCAGACAGCGACCCCACCACGGACAGCGACACAGCCACGACGGGAGAACCTCCGGTCTCAGGGCCCTTGCTCGACCGACTCGACGTTGTGGATGTCGAGGTCGCAGAGGGCGTGACCGCCGGCGTGAGCAACTGGCGGATCTGGGGCACCGGCTCGCTACACGTCGCACCCGTCTTCACCACCCCGCGCCCCGGCTGCGGCTCGTTCGTCGGCTTCACCACCGGTTCGGGAGCGATCACCGCCCGCGTGGCCGTGCTCGATGGCAACGATGGCGTCGAGACCACGATCGAGCTGGGTGCGGGTGTCGAACTTCGCGGTCTCGCCGCAGAGTCCGACACGATCTTCGGCGCGCTGCTGTGGGACCCGAGCGGCCAGCGAATCTACGTGCGCCGCTTCGACGTCTCGGCCGGTGAGCTGTCCTCGAGTGAGCTGACCAACCCCGACAACACGCCGACCGACTTCGGCATCGGCGACAGCCGTCTCGAGTACGGCGGCGGCCAATACGGCGCCTACTATCACGTGCACTCCGACAGCGGCCACGAGGGCGACACGCTCAAGTGGGTCGACGCTGCTTCGGGGGCCGAGAGCACGGGTTGGGGGTGGGGCTGTTCGCACTCGATGAGCAACCTGTTGCGGTTCAAGCCAGGAGTCGACACGTTCATGCCGGCGTGCGTGACCGACTGCTTCCCAGGCACGTCGGGCGACTTCGCAGCCAACGCCATCGGCGGCATCTACCTCAACCACAACCAGTCGCATGTGCTCGACGTCGATGCCGGCTGCAACGGCGATGTCGCTGGCGAACTCGGCGGCGCTGGTCTCGCGCCGAACGGCTGGGTGATGACGTTCAACGCCCACCAGGCGCCCGCCACGGCAGGGCAGGGTTCGTACGATTCTTCCACGATGAATCAGGACATCGGGTTCGTCGCGATCGACTCGGGCATGCAGCCAGGCGCGGTCGTCTGGCTGACGGAGACCCCCACGGACGAGGACGACGCCACCGCGGTTCGCTGGCAGCCCAGTGACGACGGCAGCGAGCAGTACGTCGTGGGTTGGCATGGCGAGCAGACGCACTGGCTGGCTCGCGTCGACGCGGCGGGGAGCTTCCTCGAGGGTCCGATCGATCTCGCGGGTGCGGCGGCTTGGGGCAAGCGGGACGACCCCATGCGCGCCCACGGCAACGGTGATGTCTCGTGGGCCTGGTTCGACGCTCCCGGCAACACGACGCTCCACGTGGCGCGATTGAAGTCCGGTTCCGCGTGCGGAAGC
>CAYGTG010000699.1:0-4874 GCA_964352485.1 uncultured Nannocystaceae bacterium
CCATCTTGGGCGCGGACGGGCCCTCGACCACCCTCGAGACCACCGCGGGCGACGCTCGGCTGCAGGCACCCGGGCATCTGCAGCAGCTCCCATCGGCGGTGACCGCCCAGCTCGAAGCCTCGGACGCTCAGAAGGCTCCGCGGCGCTCGGGGCACCGAGTCCAGGGACTCAAGGGCGCCGAGGGCAGCGGTGTGGTCCTGCGCGAGGCCACGTGGTGTGCCGAGCCTCCTGCCTGCGATGCAGAAACACTGGCGGAGAATCGACGCAAGGCGGAGGTCGCCTCCTTGCGGGCTACGGGCACGCTGCGCAGCGTCGAGACCCACGCCAACCGCCACAGCGCGGTGCCGATGTACGGATTCGAGATCGATCAACACGACGGATTCTGGACCCGGACCATGTTTTGGAACCGCGCCGGTGCGGTACAGGAGGTTTCTTGCGCCTGCTCCGGCCTCGCGTGCGCCCAGGTTCAGCGCACCTGCACCGTCGAGCCGCGCCCCTCGCCCTGAGCGACGGGCCTCAGACCTCGAGCACCGGAGGATCGAATCGCCACGGTCCTTTGCGGTGCCGCTCGCCGGTCGCCACCTCAAGCTGACCAAGGAAGTCCCCCAGCTCGAACTCTCGCGCCCCAAAGCGCACCAGATGCTCGGTCACGACTTGACAGTCCACCAGCCGGAACGACCAGGCGCGGAGCTGCCGGACCAACGTGGCGAACGCGATCTTCGAGGCGTCGGGCGCCAGGGCGAACATGCTCTCCCCGAAGAACGCCGTCCCCAGCGCGAGGCCATACAGACCCCCAACGAGGGTGTCCCCCCGCCACGCCTCGACCGAGTGGGCGATCCCCAGCCGATGCAGCTCGTTGTACGCAGCGCGCATGTCGTCGGTGATCCAAGTGCCGCCTTGATCCGGCCGCGGGGTTTGGGCACACGCACTGAGCACCGCGTCAAAAGCGGTGTCGACCGTGATGCGATACGGCGCCCGTCGCATCGCCTTGCGCAGGCTTCGGTTGATCCGCAGCTCTTCGGGCAACAAGACGAGCCGCGGGCGCGGACACCACCACAAGATCGGCCGTCCCTCACTGTACCAAGGGAAGATGCCGTTTTGGTACGCGAGCACCAGGCGCTCGGCAGACAGGTCCCCGCCCACCGCCAACAGGCCTTCGTCGTCGGCCAGCGCCGGATCTGGAAACACCAGATCTTTGGGGAGTTGATAGACCGGCACGGCGGGTTGCGTCGCCGCAGTCTACCAACGATAGTGCGCAGACAAACGCTGGGGGTGGTCCGTCGCGATGAGCGCGCGGGACCTGAGAAAGACCCCTTGAACCTGATCCGGCTGAACCCGGCGGAGGAAAGCGACCATGACCGAACCAAGCGATCCCACGCGCACGCGATTGCGCGTGGCTGATGACAATACCCACAACGTAGCCGTGCTCCCCCCGTTGGAGGCACACTTTCCCGGCAGCACGAAGCAGCGGGTCGGCGCGCTGAACGTGCCGGTGCGCCGCATCGAGCTCCAAGGCGAAGCGCCGCTGGACGTCTACGACACCACCGGACCGCAAGGCATCGACCCTCGCAAGGGCCTGCCCCGACTGCGCCACGGCTGGATCGAGAACCGTCTAGCGAGTACCGACGGCAACAACACCCAGCTGCACTACGCGCGGCAGGGGCTCATCACCGAAGAGATGCGGTTCGTTGCGATCCGCGAGAACGTGAAGCCGGAGTTCGTTCGCGACGAGATCGCGACCGGACGCGCCATCATTCCGGCCAACATCCGTCACCCGGAGATCGAGCCGATGATCATCGGCCGGAACTTCCTGGTGAAGGTCAACGCCAACATCGGAAACTCGGCCGTCAGCTCGTCGATCGAGGACGAGGTCGAAAAGCTGCAGTGGGCCACCCGCTGGGGCGCCGACACGGTGATGGATCTCTCCACGGGCGAGCACATCCACGAGACCCGCGAGTGGATCGTCCGCAACTCGGCGGTGCCCATCGGAACGGTTCCGATCTACCAATGCCTGGAGAAGGTCGGCGGCAAGGCCGAAGACCTGAACATCGACGTGTTCATGGAGACGCTGCTCGAGCAGGCCGAACAAGGTGTCGACTACTTCACGATTCACGCGGGAGTTCGCATCGCCTACGTCCCGATGACCCGCAACCGGGTCACCGGGATTGTGTCGCGCGGCGGGTCGATCATGGCCAAGTGGTGCCTGCATCACCACAAGGAGAACTTCCTGTTCACCGAGTTCGAGCGCATCTGCGAGCTCATGCGGAAATACGACGTGTCGTTCTCGCTGGGCGACGGCCTACGTCCCGGTTGCATCGCCGACGCCAACGACGAGGCGCAATTTGCCGAGCTTCGGACCTTGGGTGAGCTCACCAAGATCGCCTGGAAACACGATGTCCAGGTGATGATCGAGGGCCCGGGCCACGTTCCGATCAACAAGATCCAAGAGAACATGGACCGCGAGCTCGAGGAGTGCCACGAGGCTCCGTTCTACACGCTCGGGCCGCTGACCACCGACATCGCGCCGGGGTACGACCACATCACCTCGGCCATCGGCGCGGCGATGATCGGCAGCTTCGGCTGCGCGATGCTCTGCTACGTCACGCCCAAGGAACACCTCGGGCTGCCCAACAAGGACGACGTCAAGCAAGGGGTCATCGCGTACAAGATCGCGGCGCACGCGGCCGACTTGGCCAAAGGGCACCCGGGCGCCCAAGACCGGGACGACGCGCTCTCCCGGGCCCGCTTCGAGTTTCGGTGGAACGACCAGTTCAACCTCGCGCTCGACCCGGTCACGGCGCGCGAGTACCACGACGAAACGCTCCCGGCCGGGGCGGCCAAGACCGCCCACTTCTGCTCGATGTGCGGTCCACATTTCTGCTCTATGAAGCTCACCCAGGACGTGCGGGACATGGACCCGCACGAAGCTGAGCTCATCGAAGCGGGCATGGCCGACAAAGCGCGTGAGTTCCAAGAGCGCGGCGGCAAGGTCTACGTCGAGTCCGAAACCTGACCCCAAAAAAGCTGTGCAACCTGGTGGGGCGGTGTGCGTCTGCAAGGACATGCGCCGCCTTTTCCTCGTGGGTCTGAGCTGCTGTGCCCTGGCGTGCGGCGAGACTGAATCCGGCGGCACGTCCGTGGACGCGTCGGGAACCGAGGGCCCCGACGCCGCGGACAGCTCCGGTGGGGTCGCTCCTGGCTCGACATCGGGTGCCACCAACTCGAGCTCGGCCCAGACTTCTGCGTCGACCAACGGCGAGAGCGGTGGGCCGAGCGCTGAGGGCTCCACCGGTGTCGCCGGCACCAGCGGCAGCGAGACGGGCGGCGACGAGAGCACCGGCCCTGCCCTGCCTCGCGGCCAATGGGCGGTCACCGAGATCACCTATACCGAAGGCGGGAACTCCGAGACCCTCTCGATGCAGGACCGGGCCTTCTGCGACGCCACGCTCACCCCCGACGCTCTGCAGCTGCGCTACCAGCAGGCCGCGGGCTACACGGTCTGGACGCTCACCATTCCAAACTCCGCAACGCTGGGAAGCACGCCGCTGAGCCAGGACTTCAGCGGTGTGTTCATGAATATCAACGAGGTCAGCGATGCATGGCAAACCTACTTCGACCCCTCGATGGCGTTCGGCTCGCTCGAGCTCACGGAGGCGGATCTCCAGGCCTCCGGCGTGGTCGCCGGTGTCCTCACGGCGACCCTGACCTCAAACGACGGCAGCACCACGGCGGAGTTCAGCTCCACGTTCTACGCCGAGATTCCATAGCGACGCCTCACGGCACCAGGCGCAGATGGGCCCCCTTCGCCTCTGTGGCGTCCTTGGCCTGCACCATGAGCAGCCAGTGGCTGCCCGGCTCGAGCCGGACCTTCGCCCGCGCACCATGTCGAAGCTCGATATGGCCGGGGTCGAGCGCCGGGTTGGGGCGCCACCAATCTTGCACCCACTGGCCATCAGGGTCGACCTCGCGGAAGAGAGAAACGCGGACACCGGGGTCAGCGTTGAGCTGGAGCGTTCCTTCGATAACCTCGTCGGACGCGAGCCGAAGCAGGTGATACATGCCCCCGTACGCCTCGGAGATCGGGCCGAACGTGGCCTCATGCTGGCAGTTCAGCGAGACATTCGTCCCTGCGATGAGGTCGAATTCGCTCAGTGACTCGGCTTCGCTCGATCCCCCCGCGTAAAAATCTGGTGCACTGGCATAGGCCTGCTCGATCTCCTCGCCGCTGAGCCCGAACGACCGCTCGAGAAGCGAGATGAATCGGTCGGGTGCATCACCACGGTCGATCGCCGCGGCCAAGGCCGCCACCGTGTGCTCCCCCGATTCGGTTCGGACAAAGTGCATGAAGTGCGCGGCCCGGTCGTAGTTCAATTCACCGGCGCGCGCATCCCTGCGGGTCTGGCTCAGCTGATCAAGCGGACTGCGACGCTCTTTGACGCTCTGATGCACGGCGACGTCGCTGAGGGCCTCGGCCAGTCCCTCTTCCGCGAACGGGTTGCTGCCTCTGGTGTTGAGGACGGCGTGCACGATCTCGTGGTGCAGCGACCGCCCGGTGGAGGCGACGATCTGGGTCCCGGGAATGAAGCAGCCAGAGGTTGGGCGCGGACAGATCCGCTCCAGCTCACCGGTGAGCCAATAGATGGTCATCGGCGTCTCGTTCCGCCGCCCTGTCTCGCGTTCGACGCGTTCGACTCGGTCCTCCATGGCCAACAGGGTTCCCTCGCACACGGGGTGCTCGAACTCGACGGCGAGCTCGAAGCCATCGCGGTGGTACTCGACCTCCGGCAACTCGCTGCACCCGGCCGCCGTCAGCATCCCGACCAGGATCGCGATGCGCTTCACCACCGCACCCCCACCGTCACGCGGCCCTTGAC
>CAYGTG010000700.1:0-4871 GCA_964352485.1 uncultured Nannocystaceae bacterium
GGATCCGAGGTGATGATCTTGAACGCCGCGGTCACCTTCTCGGCCGTGGCGCCACCGCCGACGTCGAGGAAGTTGGCCGGCTCGGCGCCGAAGAACTTCACGATGTCCATGGTGGACATTGCAAGGCCTGCACCGTTGACCATGCAGCCGATGGTGCCATCGAGGTTGACGTAGCTGAGGTCGTGCTTGTTGGCCTCGAGCTCAGCGGCGTCTTCCTCGTTGGGATCGCGCAGCTCTTCGATGTCCGGGTGGCGGTACAGCGCGTTGTCGTCGAAGCTGCACTTGGCGTCCAGCGCGAGGACCTTGCCGTCGCCGGTGATGACCAGCGGGTTGATCTCGAGCATCGCCGAGTCCAGGCGCTCGTATGCGCTGGCCAGCTTGGTGAGGAACTTGCCCATCTCGCGGGCGAGCTTGCCGTCGAGGCCCAGGCCAAACGCGATCTTACGGGTCTGAAAGGCCGTGAGCCCCACAGCCGGGTCGATGGTCTCGCGAAGGATTTTCTCCGGGCTGTGCTCGGCGACCTCCTCGATCTCCATGCCGCCCTCGGTGGACGCCATGATGATGTTTCGGCCGGTGGCGCGGTCGAGCGTGACGGCGACGTAGAGCTCCGACTTGATGTCCATGCCCTGCTCGATGAGCACGCGGCCGACTTTCTTGCCCTCTTCCCCGGTTTGGATGGTGACCAGCGTGCTGCCGATCATCTGGCCGGCCATGTCCTTGGCGGTGTCCGCACCTTTGACGACTTTGACGCCGCCAAGGTCCGGGTGCTCTTTGAAGCGACCCTTGCCGCGACCACCTGCGTGGATCTGCGACTTAACGACGACAACTTCGTTGCCGGTCTCTTTGATGATCTCGGCTGCTGCTGCGCCGGCCTCTTCGGCCGTGAACGCGACCTTCGAGGACGGCACGGGCACGCCTTCGGCCTTCAGCAACGCCTTTGCTTGATACTCGTGAATTTTCATCGGTATCGAATCCCTTGGATTTTGGAAGATGAATGATGAGGTCGAGCGGCGCCCTAGTAGGGGAGCAGCTTGACCACGTCCTTGACCGCGTTGGCGGAGACTTCGAGCATCGCCTTCTCTTTGTCACCGAGCTTCATCTCGATGATCTTCTCGACGCCGCCCTTGCCGATGACGGCGGGGACACCGATGTAGAGGTCGCTGTAGCCGTACTCGCCCTTGAGGAAGGCGGCGGTCGGTAGGACGCGCTTCTTGTCGCGGACGATCGACTCGACCATGGCAACGACGGACGCAGACGGAGCGTAGTAGCCCGAGTAGCCCAACAGGCCAACGATCTCACCGCCACCCTTGCGGGTGCGCTGGATGATGGCGTCGATCTTCTCTTGGGGCATCAACTCGATGAGCGGGATGCCGGCGACCGAGGTGTGCGAGGGCAGCGGCACCATCGTGTCGCCGTGGCCGCCGAGGACCATGCCGTGGACGTCTTCGACCGAGACGCTGAGCGCTTCGGAGATGAAGTACTTGTAGCGCGCGGTGTCCAGGACGCCGGCCATGCCGATGACGCGGTTTGCCGGGAAGCCCGACTCGTGCAGCATCACGTGGCACATGGCGTCGAGGGGGTTCGACACGCAGATGAGGATGGCGTCGGGCGACTTCTCGACGATCGCCTTGGTCACCGAGCTAACGATCTTGCGGTTGGTCTCGACCAACTCGTCGCGGCTGGTGAACTTGCCCGTCGCGGGGTCCTTCTTGCGCGGGACACCGGCGGTGATCACGACGACGTCGGACCCTGCGGTCGCGTCATAGTCGTTGGTGCCGACAAGGTTGGAGTCAAAGCCCATGACGGGCGAGCTTTCGGCGAGGTCGAGCGCTTTCCCCTGCGGGAAGCCCTCCTTGATGTCGACGAGGACGACGTCCCCCAGCTCTTTTTGAACGGCCCAGTGAGCAGCAGTCGCGCCCACGTTGCCAGCTCCGACGATGGTGATCTTATTCCTTCGCGGCATGGATCTTCTCCAGGATGCGGCGGGTTCTAACACGCCGCAGCTGTCCGTGGAGGCGCGATCCGGATCGTTTTCGGGAATCGCTGCAACCTTAACCGGAGACGGTGAGCAGGCCGAGCCGGATTAGGTACAGCGCTCCAGCGACGCGGAACACCCGGGTCAGCGACACCACGAAGAAGGTGGGAAATCGCATGTGCACGGCGCCTGCGGCCCACGCAGCCAGAGAGTAGGGCAGGGGCGTCATCGCGGCGATCGCCACCACCCAGATCCCGTAGCGCTGGATCAGGCGCTCCAGGGAACGACCGCGGCCGCGCATGAACCGTGAGACCCACCGCGTGGTTCGGAGCCGTCGGCCGATGAGATACCCCACGCAGCCGCCCGCGACGCTGCCGAGCGTGCCCCAAAGCACGACTTCCCAGAATGGGAGCCCTCCCTCGAGGCCGAACCAACCGAAGGCGTCGTTGGGGATGGGGACTGTGAATGCATCGGGGATCAGGTAGCCCAGCGCGATGCCCGGCCCGCCGAGAAGCTCGACGAAGGCCTGGCTCAGCTGCTGGAGCGGGTCGCGAAAGAACGCACCCAACGCCGCTGCGAACGCGACGAGAAAGACGATGAAGGCGAGGGTCATTCCCAGGAGGCGCCCAGGCGCGATCATCTCCTGGTCGTCCACAAGCCCGGCCGACGGTGCATGCGCGTCTTCGTTTTCGTCCGCCAACCAGCCCTGCGCCTAACGATGTAGCGCCGACCGGGGCGAGCGTCTACCCCACAGGCCTGCAGGCTGTTAGGTTGCTGCAGCGTGGCTCGGAAACTGATCGCAGCCTGGGGACTGCTCGGGGTCATCGCGCTGTTGTCGCAGGCGATTTCACGCCTGACCCCGTTCGCCCTCGAAGCGGTTCGCAGCGATCTGTCGGTCGGTCAGTGGATCGGGCTGGTGCTCTGGGTGGCGTTTATGGCGCACGCGGAGGGGTACCGGGGCTTTCACAGCAAGCTGTCTCCGCGCGTGGTGTCCCGAGCTGCGTACCTGCTCACAGGCAAGCTCACGCCGTGGCGGGTCATCTTCGCCCCGTTCTTCTGCACGCGCCTGTTTGGCGCATCCACGAAGGGCATGTGGACGAGCCGGATTCTGCTCTCGGGCATCTTCTGCCTGATCGTCGTCGTGCGAAACCTCGACATGCCCTTGCGAGGGATCATCGACTGCGGGGTCGTCGTGGGTCTGGGAATCGGCCTGGCGAGCATGATCTACTACGCCCTTCGAGCCCTCAGCGGCCGACCGTCGCCGGCCGACCCAGACCTGCCGCCGGATGAAGCGGCGGCGTGGGTTACCGCGCCGGAGTAGCAGACGCCGCGGCAGCGCTGGCTACAGCTCGACGCAGTAGACGAATGTGGCGAGGAAACCCGATCCACTGCAGTCGTAGACCCGGTCGTCCAAAAACTCATCGAGCGACGCGGGGCCGCCAACCCGGCCATCCGGGCCGGTGGAGTCCGACTGCCAACCGTTGCAGGTATCGGTAAGGGCGTTGGTCCAATCGTTGTTCAAGCCGGTGACCACGCCCATCGCGGGTGCCTGCGGGTGGGCATACACCGCGTGCAGCAGGTCTTCCGGGATTCCGTCCCGAACGCCGAGCAGGGGGCTGGAGTCGGTGATCCAAACGAGCTCGCCATCCGGCCCATTGTTGTAGGACGCCGTTACGTACGCTGTGTACGGCTGCAGTGGCCAGTCGATGAGAGCATCGGCCAAGAACGGCGTCCCATTCGTGGCTTGGCGTTGACCCGGTAGTGCGAGAAGAGCGGTTGAGCCCGCGGGGCAAAGCCCATCCGCGACCCCCAGCGGATTCGGAAAAAAGTCTCCGTCCCCATTGCTCACGCTCACACCGAGTTGTTTCTCTTCGATCACTCGAGAACAGTCCGGTGCGCAGGCCCCGACTGCGAGGAGGTTGTCGTCCTCTCCATCGTCGCAAGCCTCAGACGGACTCAGGTTCCCGTCTCCGCAGACGTTGAGGTTGCAGTCAGGGAGGCACTCGCCAGTCAGGTCGTTTTTGTCGAGCCCGTCGTCGCACTCTTCGTTGGGGGCAAGCTCTCCATCCCCACAAAACGCGCCCGTCTTCTCGCCCGTCGAGGAACTTCCATCCGAGGGCACAACGGTTTCGGAGGAGGCTGAACTCGGGGGCGGGCCGCCGGCCGACGTCGACGCTAAGCCGGCCCCTCCGTCTGTGTTCTCGCTCGATGGGGTCGAGCTGACTCCCGTCTCTCCCCCGCTCGTTGTGCTCGAGGCTGCGCCTGCTCCGCTCGAAGCGGTCTCTGTCGGACTGAAACAGCCTACTCCGGTGAGAGACGAGAGCAGAGACAGGACGAGCGAGCGCGCGTTCACGGCTGACAGCATCGCAGCCGCGGTTGGAGGCGACAACTGCAGCCGCGTGCGATGGACAGGTCTACTCCGGCTCGAGTGCCGACCAGCTGAACCCGTTGCAGCCGAGCCCGTCGAAGTCCGTTCTGTCCGAGGCCGGGGCATCGATGGCCGCCTGGAGTGTTTCGGAGCCCGACCCCAGCTGGCAGTAGCGCAGGATACCGGCATCGTCGAAATCCCAATCGAACCGTGAATAGCCGACGAGCCAGACCGACTCGTCCCCATCGAAGTAGCCGGCGACCCACCGTTCTTCGTCGTTGACCTCGTCGATCGATTGCGCGCCAACCGGAGTATCTGGATAGGTTAGGGACCAGCTCTCGGCGCTGAGCGTGTGCGTTCCGAAACCGTCTCCGTAGTCCCCGTACAGGTCCGCGTACCCCACAGCCGCGTCGCCGGTGGAGCCGCTGCTGCCGCTCTCTTCACCGCTCTCGGAGCCTGACGAGCTGCCCTCGGACCCCGTGGAGCTCTCTTCAGAACCCGAAGACCCGGTCTCGGCGGCGGTCGTCG
>CAYGTG010000701.1:0-3504 GCA_964352485.1 uncultured Nannocystaceae bacterium
CTGCTGCGCATCGCGCGTCCACGCGGTCGGCCCCGGGAGGGGCCGAAGAGGTCTACCCATTTGCGACCTCTTGCTCTGGAGTTCTTTCGTGCTTCAACGCGGTCGGCCCCGTGAGGGGCCGAAGAGGTCGGCCCCGGATGTCTCATGGGACACGGGCGAGTTTGCTTCAACGCGGTCGGCCCCGTGAGGGGCCGAAGAGCTTGCGGTGGAGTCTGGGCCGGACATGTACCCCGTGCTTCAACGCGGTCGGCCCCGTGAGGGGCCGAAGAGGCCATCACCATTCCGCGTCGTTGATTCGCCGCAACACTGCGCTTCAACGCGGTCGGCCCCGTGAGGGGCCGAAGAGCCCGTACCTCACACGAGGACGGGCCTTTCGCGGTGTGCTTTAACGCGGTCGGCCCCGTGAGGGGCCGAAGAGTACGAAAAGCGTGGTGTGGTCGTCATCAATGGGCTGCTTCAACGCGGTCGGCCCCGTGAGGGGCCGAAGAGGTAGAGTGGCCCAACTTGCCGTTGCCATCCTTGCTGGCTTCAACGCGGTCGGCCCCGTGAGGGGCCGAAGAGTCGATCTTCCGCGGACTCTTCGACGCGTGGAGGGATGCTTCAACGCGGTCGGCCCCGTGAGGGGCCGAAGAGGTGGACTCGCCCGTCAGCGTGAGCTGGTACCGACCCCGCTTCAACGCGGTCGGCCCCGTGAGGGGCCGAAGAGCCCAAGGTCGCGCCCGCCAAGGCGCCCAAGGTCGCGCCGCTTCAACGCGGTCGGCCCCGTGAGGGGCCGAAGAGCTTCGACACCAGCCCGGACCCAGCGCACGATACGTAGCTTCAACGCGGTCGGCCCCGTGAGGGGCCGAAGAGGCCGCTGGATCGAAGGATCCCGGCTGGGCTGAAACGGCTTCAACGCGGTCGGCCCCGTGAGGGGCCGAAGAGATCGCGTGCGAGTCCGGCCCGCTCTGCGGTGGCCATGCTTCAACGCGGTCGGCCCCGTGAGGGGCCGAAGAGGAGAAATGAAGGCCATTAGCGGCCTCGTGGACCTATTGCTTCAACGCGGTCGGCCCCGTGAGGGGCCGAAGAGCCGGAGCACAAACTCAAGCTTCAACGCGGTCGGCCCCGTGAGGGGCCGAAGAGCTACTACAACCCGTTCGCGATCGTGACGGTCGTGGGGCTTCAACGCGGTCGGCCCCGTGAGGGGCCGAAGAGTCGCTAGCAGACGCAACGATACCGGCTAGCACGCGGCTTCTAGGCTGTCGGCCCCGTGAGGGGCCGAAGAGCCCAAAGGTCCCTCTCTTCGATGTTCCGGATCGTGGGCTTCAACGCGGTCGGCCCCGTGAGGGGCCGAAGAGGCCGCGTCCTCGATCTACGGCGGCAGCAACATCAAGCTTCAACGCGGTCGGCCCCGTGAGGGGCCGAAGAGTCACCGTCACGCGCGGCCGCACCGTCGACAACCTGGCGCTTCAACGCGGTCGGCCCCGTGAGGGGCCGAAGAGCAGGCGATGGTTGACGAGATCACGGCAAGCGAGCACGGCTTCAACGCGGTCGGCCCCGTGAGGGGCCGAAGAGGACGGTAGGGGGTCGCTCTTGTCGATGTCCGTGATCCCGGCTTCAACGCGGTCGGCCCCGTGAGGGGCCGAAGAGCGCTTGTGGCCCGCCTCATACGCGGCGATTGCATGGCAAGCTTCAACGCGGTCGGCCCCGTGAGGGGCCGAAGAGCATCTGATACGGCCGCCCCAACTCCGTTACCATAGCTTCAACGCGGTCGGCCCCGTGAGGGGCCGAAGAGTGGCGTCTAGCAGAGGCTCGACGGGCTCGCGGTGGTACCGCTTCAACGCGGTCGGCCCCGTGAGGGGCCGAAGAGATGCGATATCGGGCCCGAACGCGACCCACTTGTCCCCGGCTTCAACGCGGTCGGCCCCGTGAGGGGCCGAAGAGCCGAAAGGTCCTCCGGGCCTTGCTATCCTGCTCATCGCTTCAACGCGGTCGGCCCCGTGAGGGGCCGAAGAGCGCCCAACTCAGACAGGAGGGCTGCGTCCTCCCCGTTGCTTCAACGCGGTCGGCCCCGTGAGGGGCCGAAGAGCCGCCGGACATGGTCCGCATGCGAAAGCGGAACATGCTTCAACGCGGTCGGCCCCGTGAGGGGCCGAAGAGCCGGGCCAGCCCTCGCTGGGCTGCTCGTTGTGCGCGCTTCAACGCGGTCGGCCCCGTGAGGGGCCGAAGAGCTGGCAGTGGTCGCCCTGGACGTCTCAGCTATCGGGCTTCAACGCGGTCGGCCCCGTGAGGGGCCGAAGAGGCAGGTCAGGGGCTTGGTCGCCTTTCGTCTGGGATGCTTCAACGCGGTCGGCCCCGTGAGGGGCCGAAGAGCTCGATCGGGCTCTCGGTAATGATCTCATCGTGCACGCTTCAACGCGGTCGGCCCCGTGAGGGGCCGAAGAGATGGCGGCAACCTCAAGGGCGACCCCCCGATCTTCATGCTTCAACGCGGTCGGCCCCGTGAGGGGCCGAAGAGTCCCGTGTCGATCACCAAGGCCACTGCGCGGTCTGTGCTTCAACGCGGTCGGCCCCGTGAGGGGCCGAAGAGGAGTCCAGCTCCCGGACGTCGGCAGGTTCCATGACCCAGCTTCAACGCGGTCGGCCCCGTGAGGGGCCGAAGAGTCGGGTCCCACGGTGCATGGGTTCTGCGTGCCAACGCTTCAACGCGGTCGGCCCCGTGAGGGGCCGAAGAGGACGGCACCACACGCGCCTATGCCAGGGGCTGGGTGCTTCAACGCGGTCGGCCCCGTGAGGGGCCGAAGAGGGATCAAGGGTATCCGATGAGCATACGCACCAAAGCCGCTTCAACGCGGTCGGCCCCGTGAGGGGCCGAAGAGACGGGCTTGTCGTCCTGCGGATGACCCAGGAGGGTTTGCTTCAACGCGGTCGGCCCCGTGAGGGGCCGAAGAGGCCGGGGCGCGGGAGGTTGAAGGAGTACCGGGTGCGGCTGCTTCAACGCGGTCGGCCCCGTGAGGGGCCGAAGAGGGGGGCAAGGTCGGAAAGGTCGAGATCTTTGCTGTTCAGCTTCAACGCGGTCGGCCCCGTGAGGGGCCGAAGAGTGCGGGCCTGGTCGGCTTGAGCGCCCAGCCCCATGCTTCAACGCGGTCGGCCCCGTGAGGGGCCGAAGAGGGGCCGTCGATTGGTCCACGGTCCGCGAGCTACCAGCTTCAACGCGGTCGGCCCCGTGAGGGGCCGAAGAGCGAGGTATCCGTCCCGCATCGTCAGCGAACGGGCGGCTTCAACGCGGTCGGCCCCGTGAGGGGCCGAAGAGCGATTCGGTGAGCTGATGCCGTTCGCTCGCTACTTGCTTCAACGCGGTCGGCCCCGTGAGGGGCCGAAGAGATTTCTTGCCCGTCGTGTTGCGCTCGTGGATGATCAGCTTCAACGCGGTCGGCCCCGTGAGGGGCCGAAGAGGCGATCGCTCAACAACAAATCATACAAAGCAGACCACCTAAATCAACGAGCTCGCCCACGTCACCGGCA
>CAYGTG010000701.1:3514-4869 GCA_964352485.1 uncultured Nannocystaceae bacterium
GCGATAGCGACTCGGACAGCGATAGCGACTCGGACTCGGACAGCGACTCCGACTCGAACAGCGATAGCGACTCGGACAGCGATAGCGACTCGGACGGCGGCAACTCCGGTCCGGCGCTGTCGCACTTCTCGATCGAGCTCAGCCACCTGCTCAGCTGCACCGCGGGCGGCCCCGTGCGGGGCGGAAGAGGGGTATGCGCCAGAGCAAGTCGTCCAAAGGTGCGCTCGTGCTTCAACGCGGTCGGCCCCGTGAGGGGCCGAAGAGGATCTGACAGGCGAGCAGGCCGATGGGGCGAACATTCGCTTCAACGCGGTCGGCCCCGTGAGGGGCCGAAGAGTCCGGTGGAATGAGAAGAACAAGCTCTACGAGGACAGCTTCAACGCGGTCGGCCCCGTGAGGGGCCGAAGAGTCGATCCGGCGCCTCACGCTCCACCCAACCGGTCCGGCTTCAACGCGGTCGGCCCCGTGAGGGGCCGAAGAGCCGTTCAGGGTCGAGGGGCCGCGCGCGGCCGTCCTGCTTCAACGCGGTCGGCCCCGTGAGGGGCCGAAGAGGAGCGCCGCCGACGGGGTGAAGGACTGGACGGTCAAGCTTCAACGCGGTCGGCCCCGTGAGGGGCCGAAGAGCCGCGGGGAGGTCTGCAACCTCAAACTCACCCGTATCCGCTTCAACGCGGTCGGCCCCGTGAGGGGCCGAAGAGTTGAGAATGTGAACCCCGCACCCCGAAAGACTCTCGCTATGCTTCAACGCGGTCGGCCCCGTGAGGGGCCGAAGAGTGACGGAGTTGGGGCGGCCGTATCAGATGACCTGTCTGGCTTCAACGCGGTCGGCCCCGTGAGGGGCCGAAGAGACCAGCCCCCTCCGCTTTACGCGCCGATGCTGTGGATTGCTTCAACGCGGTCGGCCCCGTGAGGGGCCGAAGAGACTCGAGCCAGCCCTTCACGTCTTCGGCGCCGCTCTTGCTTCAACGCGGTCGGCCCCGTGAGGGGCCGAAGAGCCGCAATTCAACTTCGTCTGGGCCGACGAGATCGCGCTTCAACGCGGTCGGCCCCGTGAGGGGCCGAAGAGGCGATCCGTAGGGAAGGAATCGAACCTCCTTGCGCGCTTCAACGCGGTCGGCCCCGTGAGGGGCCGAAGAGCCCTGTTGGGGTGCGGGTTGGGCCTTGCGGCGGTCCTACGCTTCAACGCGGTCGGCCCCGTGAGGGGCCGAAGAGTGGGCCAACACCCTGAGCAGCCTCGGCTCGATCAAGGAGCTTCAACGCGGTCGGCCCCGTGAGGGGCCGAAGAGACTCGAGCCAGCCTTTGACGTCTTCGGCGCCGGACCTGCTTCAACGCGGTCGGCCCCGTGAGGGGCCGA
>CAYGTG010000702.1:0-4868 GCA_964352485.1 uncultured Nannocystaceae bacterium
AGGGCGGACGGGGTCTACCGAAGCGAAGACCTCTTGCTGGCCTCGCGCGAGCGCGACAACGCGAGCTCGTTGGGGTTCGCATCATCGAGTACAAGCGCGCTGTTGGGACTGGACGTTTCGCTGTCGGCAGGGGGCTCAGCGCTTCCGGAGTCGATCTCCGCGTTCTTCGACGGCCTCAACGCGCTGCAAGCGTCGCCGCTCGACAGCATTCGGATGCAAGACGTGGTGCAGCGCGCACGCTCGGTGGCGGAAGGGTTTTCGTCGGCGGCAAACGCGATCGCGACTTCGGCCGAAAACGCTCAGTATCGGGCGGGCGCGCTGGCGGGCGAGATCAACGAGCTGTCGGCCACGATCGCGGTCGCCAACGAAACCCTCACGCTCTACGACGATCCGGGGCTCGCCGATCAGAGGGATCTGGCTGCGGCGCGGTTGGCCGAACTCGTTGGGGGCAGCGGCAGGATCGATCCCGATGGAAACATGCGTTTCGTCGCCAACGGTGGCGCGGTCCTCGTTGACGGAGACCGTACGCACCCCGTCAACGTCAGCTCGAGCCCGTCGGATCCGACCTCCATCACCGTCACCATTGGCTCGGGCCCTTCGCCGCGGGATGTCACCTCAGAGCTGGGTGCCGGCCAACTTGGCGCGGAAATCGAGTTCATCTCCGGCACCGTGGCCGACACCATGGGTCAGCTCGATCAGCTGGCCTTCGACTTCGCGACCGCGATCAATGGGGTTCATGCCGCCGGTCAGGCTGCGGACGGCACCACCGGCTTGGCGGTGTTCGACATTCCCCTGGGTCCGGCAGGAGCGGCCTCGGCCATCTCGGTCAACCAGGTCCTGCAAGACGATCCTTCGCTGCTCGCGACCGCCACCCTGGGTGAGCCCGCCGGTGACATCGGAGGCGTCTCGAGCCTGCTGCAGCTTCGCGATGGACTCATGGCCGCCGGTGGCACGCAAACCGCTGCCAATGAGGCGATCAACATCCTCGCCGGCGTTGGACGGCTGGCCAATGACGCGCAGGCGGCCGAGAGCCTGCATCGCGCCCGTGGCGAGATGATCGGTGCCCAGCGGGATGCTCTGTCTGGGGTGAGTATCGAAGAAGAGATGCTCCGCCTATCCGAGTTTCAGCGCGCTGCAGAAGCCGCATCCACCTACGTTTCAACGATCGACGAAATGCTCGCCAACCTGCTCGCAACGCTGTGAGCCGACCATCCGTAGAGAAACACGATGCGCATCACCGAAAACCGAATGCTGCGGCTGATGAGCGGCCGGACGATGGAAACGCAGTCCTCGATCGCCAAGGCTGGCGCCCAGGTGAGCACCGGCGTGGGCGTGCAGCGTCCATCCGACGACCCGGTGCGGTGGGCCGATGGCATGCGAACCAAGCTGAGCATGGACCGTCGGGACATGCACGAGTCCACGGTCGAACGGGCTCGCGACAACCTCACGAGGGTCGACTCTGCGCTGGGCGACTTGGTCAACGGGCTATCCCGGGTGCGCGAGTTGGCGATGCTGGGGGGTAGCGAGAGCTACGACGCCCAGGGTCGAAATGCCGCCGCAATCGAGATTGAGACGATCTTCGAGAGCATGCTTGCATCGGCCAACGTCCGATCGATCGACGGCGAGTACCTGCTTGCAGGCTCCAACAGCAACGTAGCGCCTTTTGACGCTGCGGGTGTCTATACAGGGAATGACGTCGCGCGCACGCTCGAGGTCAGCGATGGGACCCTCAAGCAGGCGGGGGTGACAGGAACGGTCCTCACCGCCGCAGAAGGGGTCGATGTCTTCGGAATCATCTCTGGAGTACAGGCTGCTCTCGAGGCGAACGATCCCGATGCGACGCGAGCGTTTCTCGATGACCTCGCGGTCGCCCTGGAGCAGCTGGCGTATGCGCAGACCGAAACCGGCGTGACCTCAAACTCTCTAGACCAGAGCCTCGGTGCACTGGATGAGCTCGAGGTCTCGCTGGCGGAATCGTTTGAAGTCTCGATCGGCGCAGATCCTATCGAGGCCGCAACATGGCTTGCCAACCTGAGCAACGAGCTCGAGGCAAGCCGCGCCGTTTCGGAACGGATCGTTTCTTTGATGTCCTTAGGACGTTGAAGAGAGCCGAAGGGGTAAACGAACTTCGGGTTCGTCCGAATCTCTAAGTGAAGCCGGGACGCTTGGACCGGCACCGAAACCGACCCCCCCCCACCCCCCAACAAGAGGAACGCAACGATGACCTTTTCGATGATCAGCAACGCCACCAGCCTCGGCGCACAGAAGAACTTCATGATGACCCAGAAAGCTCTGGGGAAGTCGATTGGCCGACTGAGCTCCGGTCTGCGGATTCAGAGCGCGGCGGACGACGCCGCCGGCATGGGCATCTCCTCGGTGATGACGGCCGACATCCGCAGTGTCGGCCAGGCCGAGCGAAACGCCAACGACGCCATCTCGATGATTCAGATCGCCGAGGGCGCGATGAACGAGCAGCAGAACATTATGGGCCGGCTCCGAGAGCTCGCGGTGCAGAGCGCCAACGGTGCTCTGTCGAACAACGAGCGCGCGTTCATCGACGTTGAGCAGGTGCAGCTCGTCGCAGAGATGGACCGCATCTCGAGCGTGAGCGAGTTCAACAGCTTCAACATGCTTGGCGCCGACGCGGGTACGTATTCGATGCAGGTCGGAAAGGACGCCGTCGCCGGTATCGACACCATCGACATCGACTTCACTGCGACCGACTCGACCACCCTCGGCGTCAACGCGATGGACTTCACGACCGCCGCTGGCGCTCAGACCGCGCTGGGCACCATCGATGCGGCCATCTCGGCCCTGTCGACCAACCGCGCCGGCTTGGGTGCCTCGCAAAACCGACTCGAGGTTACAGTTTCCAACCTTCGGGTCGAAGAGGAGAACCTGACCTCCGCAAACTCTCGGATTCGGGACGTGGACGTGGCCCGTGAAACGGCAGCGTTGACCCGAAGCCAAATCATGTCGCAGGCCGGCTCCGCCATGCTTGCGCAGGCCAACCAGCTTCCGCAGTCCGCGCTCCAGCTCCTGGGCTAAGGCAATCGGTCGGTTTCCGGGCGCCGCCTTCCCCCAAGGCGGCGCCACCCTTTCTCTATCAACCACAAGGTTTCTGACACACCATGGGCATTAGCTTCGGCGGACTCGCAACCGGACTCGACACAGCGGCTCTCATTGACGCCTTCGTCGGGATCGAGGACGCGCGTGCTGGGGCGCTCGAAGGTGAGCAGGCCGCGACCCGCCAGCAGCAGGCGGTGGTCCGGGACATTTCCGAGGCGGTCGAAGCGCTCGCTGCAGCGGCGGAGGACCTCGATTCTGCCGAGGAGATCCGGGTGCTCAGCGCGACCTCGACCAGCGATCAGATCAAGGTCACCGGGAGCAGTGATGCGCTGCAAGGGGTATACGACATCTCGGTCACCAACCTCGCCCGCGCCGAGACAAGCCGGTCGTTTGGCTTTGCCGACAATGCGGCCGGAGTGCTGGGTGGCGCAGGCACGCTGTCGATCACCTCAGGTGCAGACACGGTTGAAGTTGCCTACGACGACACAATGTCACTTTCCGATGTGGCACAGGCCATCAATGACTCCGGCGCCGAAGTGTCGGCCTCGGTGCTCTTCGATGGGACTGTGCATCGGCTCCAGGTCACGTCTCGCGAGACGGGGGTTGCCAATGCACTGTCGTTCGCGGACTCCGGCGGTCTCACCGGCTTGGACGCCGTGACCGCAGAGGTTGTGACGGCCGAAGACGCCGAGTTCACGATCGCTGGAACGACCGTCACTCGCGCGTCCAACGTTGTCGACGATGCTATCGCAGGCGTGACGTTGGAGCTGCTGGCCGAGGGCGTGACCGATGCTCGCATCGACGTGAAGGCCGATCCTGCGGCCATCACCGAGAAGATGCAGGGTTACGTGGACGCACTCAACGCGGTCACCAGCCAAATTCAGCGCCAACTCAACTTGGCCGGCGACTCCGCGCCGGAGGGGTCTCTGTTTGGGGACCGTACGCTCCAGATGCTGCAACGCGACATCAACAGCATCACTTCGGGGTTCTTCGGTCCCGACAACGCCCGGCTCGCTGACTTCGGGCTCGAGGTCAACCAGCAAGGGGAGTTCGACTTCGACGCCGAGGCCTTCACCGCCGCCGTTGCGGGTGGCACCCAAGGGCTCGAAGACCTGTTCACGGGAGACACGGGCCTGCAGGCGAGCTTCGTCGCGTTGAGCGATCGCTACACCGACTCCATCGACGGAATCCTCTCGATCAAAGACGACGCGCTCCAGAGCCTGGTCGACCGCCTCGATGACCGAATCGTTCGGATCGAGAACGGCGCGTCGCGACTCCGTGACCGTCTCTCCTCCCAGTTCGCCGGGCTGGAGGAGCGCATCGCCGAACTCAATGCACAAGGGAGCCAGCTCTTGGCCTTCTTGGGACTCTAAGCCGCCATGTACCAATCACGCGCAAATGCATACAAGACCGTCGGGGTCCAGTCGGCCTCGCCGCAGCGGATCCTCGACGAGGTGTTCCAGCGAATTGAGCTCGACTGCCGCAGGGCGATCACAGCGATCGAAAGCGACGATGTCAAAGGGCGCTGCGAGCAGATCGGTCACGCGATCAAGCTGGTCGGTGCGCTCGAGGTCAGCCTCGACCGCGAGCTCGCCCCCGAGCTCTGCGAGAACCTCATCGGTCTATACGGGTACGTCCGGGGCCGTCTCGTCGACGCGAACCTCAAGCCTGACGTCAAGGCCGTACAAGAGGCGATGGACCTGATTCGAGAAGTGCACGGGTCGTTTCAAGCCGCGCAAAAAGCCGCCTAGCAGCCCGTGGTGAAACCCGACACGACGTCTCACTCGTCTTTTTCGCTC
>CAYGTG010000703.1:0-4868 GCA_964352485.1 uncultured Nannocystaceae bacterium
TCCCAAACCGTCAAGGGAACGCACAAGAGTCTGAGTATCATGATCAGCTTGACGTAGTCATTGTCCTGTGTGCCCGACGGCAGCGTCAGCAGGTGCGGGTGCATCAGCGGGACTCCGCCCGCAGTCGGGTTCGCAGCCCCGCGAGCAGCAGGCCGACCCCCGCCGCGAGCGCGACGTCCGCGACGTTGAAGGCGGGCCACGATCGCTCTCCCCACGACAACACGATGAAGTCGACCACGCCGTACTGCTCCCCGCGGTCGAAGAACCACATGTGGCGCACGAACCGGTCGTGCAGGTTGCCCAGCGCACCGCCGGCGAAGAGGCCCACCGCGATGAACGAGAGCGGGGCGTCCGTGGGCAAGCGCCGGAGCATCCGGGCGAGGTACAGCAGCACGCCGATGGTCACGACGATGAAGACGAGCCGCGCCGAACTGAGGCTTCCTGCGAGTCCGAAGGCCGAGCCGGTGTTGAAGGCGAACTCCAAGCGCAGCCAGCCCTCGAGCACGACGCGAGGCCGCTGGTGCCGCAGATGCTCCCAGGCCCACGCTTTGCTGGTGAGATCCAACGCAAGCGCCGCCACGCAAAGCGAAGCGGCGAGTACGACCCGTCGGGTCCGTGACGGGGAAGGGGACACGAGGCGCGCAGCATAGCGCAGCCGCAACCCCGCTCGCCTTGGGGTCTCAGGAGGAGCGAAGCAGATCGTACAGGGCCGGGCGGCGGCGACGGGGCCACGCGGACTCGGTTCGGGCCAAGGCGCGTCGGCCTCGGGAGACGCGCTGGTCCATCGCCTGACGCGACATGCCTTCGAGCGCGACGGGGCGGTCTTCTTGGAGCTCGACCAGACCCATCCGATCTCCACCGAGCAGACCGGACAGGGCGTTCTCGAGCAGGACAGACTCCGGGAGTCGCAGCTCGCGAAGGGCGGAGCGAAGTTTGGCGCGCATGCTGAGCTCTTCGCGAAGGTCGTCGCCGACGTGGTTGAGGGCGTCGGCACGCTCCGCCGCGTCGCGGGCCAGGCTCACCGATGCGGATGCAAACATCACCTGAAGGGGCCGGACCTCGGGGAGCAACACCGCGGGGTCGGCCAAGATCGCCTCGACCTCTTCCCACGCAATGTCGTCGACGTCGGATTCTTCACCGCCGAGCTGTTCGAAGGTTTGGCTCGACCACGAGGCGACCAGCAGGCGCAGACGGATCGCTTCGAAGACGAGCAGCTCGGCCAGCGCTTGCTGCTGCGCCGAGGCGAGTGGGTCGAGCTCGGAATCCTCGTCTTCGGGGTGGGCGACGGCGGTGAGCGCTCGGCCCAGCGTCGCGCTTCCGTGGGCACCGGCGGGCTCGCGCAGCCCGTCGACCCACGGCTGCAGCTCCTTAGGGATCTCGACGAACAGCGCGTCCCGGAGGTCTTGGTGGAACTGATGCAGCGCCGCGAAGCGCGGGTCGCGGGTGGCTTCGGCCAGTCCAAGTCCTTCGCTTCGCGCCTGGAGCGCCTCGGAAGACACCGCCTCCAGCTCCTCACGGAGCTCGCCCTCGTCCACTCCCGCTGTGGCTGGCAAGGACCCGATCTGGGTCGGGACAAGGGCGGACGAGACGGCGTCGGTGACGTTGGCTGGGTTCATGGAGAGTTCCGAAGGCGACGGGCAGGGTTTAAGCACGCAGCGCGCACCCGCAAGGCCCATTCCTTCGAACGTCACCGGTGCGCGGGATGCTTCAGTCGAACGCCAAGTTCCAGCTTGAGCCTCAGATTCGACACCCGCTTGCCGACCGGCGCGCTTGTGGGGCTGATCGGGCATTCCCATTCGAGCGGGTCGAGGCCCTGGGTTTTTGCGACAGAGTCGTACATCGCCCGCTTGGTGCTGTGATCGTCGTCCACGACATGCACCACCCCGCCCAGGTGGGCAGGCGCCGTCAAGGCGGCGAGGCTGGCCTGCACGGCGTCTTCGAGGTGGATGAGGTTGGTGGGAACGTTGCCGTCGCCAGGCAAGGGTCCCTCCTGGCGCTTGCGATACAGCCGTCCCAGCGCGCGGCCGGGACCGTACAGACCGCCCAGTCGCAGCACGAGCGTTGCGATGCCGTGCCCGGTGCCGTGCGCGATGACCTGGTCTTCCGCGTCTCTTTGCACCTGGCCACGCTCGGTGTCGGGGGGGCGGGGGTCGGATTCGAACACCCAGCCGTCGACCATGGGAAGCGCAGACGTCGAGCTCACGTACACGATGCGCTTCCAGCGGGTCGCGGCGCTCTGCTCGAGCAGGCGACGCACGCCTTCGACATACAGCGCCCGGCGATCGGCGGCGCGGCTCCCGGGGGCAACCGCGATGTGCAGGGCGTCGCAGGCTCGCAACGGGCCCAGCTCGAGCGCGCTTTGGGTCAGGTCGAGCGCGTGTATGCCGACCCCATGCGGAGGCTCGTCCTCGCGCCACGCTCCGGAGCGCGTCGCCACGACCGTGCCCGGTCCGAGCGCGCGTGCGAGCGCCATACCCAAGAAACCACCGCCGACGAGGCCAACCTTCACGAGGCCGAGCATGCGATCCGCGCCGATGTTCGACAACCTCTCGCGGCTGCTTCATCCTCCGCGCGTGCATGCCCACCGCTTCAGCGTGGCGCCCATGATGGAGCGCACCGATCGGCATTTCCGGGTGTTGGCGCGAGCCATTTCGAAGCGGTGCTTGCTGTACACCGAGATGCTGATGGGCCGCGCGATTCTCAGCGGGAGAGCGGAGCGGGATCTGGCCTTTGACCCGATCGAGCTGCCGTTGGCGCTGCAGGTCGGCGACAACGACCCCGCGCGCCTGGCCCAGTGCGCCCGTATCGCCCAAGAGCGCGGGTTCACGGAGCTGAACCTCAACTGCGGATGTCCGTCCTCCGCGGTTCGAGATGGGGCATTCGGTGCGCGTTTGATGATGGAGCCCGAGCGCGTCGCGGACGCTGTCGCCGCGATGAAGGGCGCGACATCGCTTCGGGTCACCGTCAAGCACCGGATCGGCGTCGACGATCTCGACCGATACGAGGACATGCTGCGCTTCGTCGATGTCGTGACGTCCGCCGGCTGTGACGCATTCATCGTGCACGCCCGCAAGGCCTGGCTGCACGGTCTCAGTCCCAAGGAGAACCGCAACGTGCCGCCGCTTCGGCCGCAGGATGTCCACCGTCTCAAGCGGGAGCGGCCAGCGCTTCGCATTGAGCTCAACGGTGGCATCGAGAGTTGCGATGCCGTGCTCGATGCACTGGAGGACGCCGACGCGGTCGATGGCGTGATGGTGGGTCGTGCCATCTATCGGGACCCGATGGCGTTCGCCGATGTGGATGGCCGCGTCTACGCAGACCCGCGGCCGGCTGCCACGCTCGACGACGTGTTCGAGACGATGACCGCGCACACCCGCCGGTGGGTCGACGCGGGCGGCCGTGTCCATGACGTGTCTCGGCACCTCCACGGGTTGTTCCTGGGGAGGCCAGGGGGTCGCAAGGCTCGCCGCGTTCTGGCCGAGGCCGGTGCGAACGCCGATCTGAGCACGCTGCAGCGCGCGACCCAGACCCTCGGCGCAGCCGGGATGCCTTGATCGCGTCGTCGCCGAGGGCGGACGCAAAAACGCCCCCACTGCGTTGGAGCGAGGGCGCCTTGTGTTCTGCTGGAGTGCGCGAGGGTGCGCACGCGGCCGAATCAGTTCGGGGCGACTGCGCCCTCGGGTGCGCCACCGGGACCGGCGAGCTGCTTCTTCATGGTCTCGGAGATTTTCTTGAGGTCATCGGCCGAGGCCTTGGCCGACATGGCGACCGCGTCCCCCTTGGCTTCGATCTTGACGCTCTCGACGACGCCGGCGGGGATGCCGAACATGCCGGCCATGCCCTTCATCTCGCCAAACTGCTTGTTGGCCATACCCGCCAGCTCGGTGGCTTTGGCGGCGTCGGCGAAAACACCGGAGGCTGCGATGGCGAGGCCGGCCGAGAGGTCGACGGTGCCCGTGACGTGCTTGAGGCCCGCGGTGGGTCCTTCCTGCATGTCCGCGGTTGCGACCATGCCGAAGTAGATGTGCTTGCTCTGGTCGACCGAGGCCAGGACGTCCTTGAGCGAACCGTCGACGGCGGTCTTGCCCGTGCCGGCGAGCAGGCTCTTGAAGGCTCCCTGCGAGTCGACACCGACCAGAGCGATGACGTCGTCGGAGACGGCGTAGATCTTCTGTTCGTCCTCGCCGGTCACGACCACGCGGCCGTCTTCTTCGCCGACTTCAAACTTCGCTTCGGGGTCCTTCTCTTTGGCCTTCTTGCCGATGCAGTCAATCGTGTCCTTGGTGCCCACGCCCGTCGCCGAGACGACTGCAACGACTTCTTTGTCCTTGTCCGTGTTCCCACCCACGACGACGTACTTCCAGGTCGACATGCCGACGTTGCAGGCCTCGGCGGCTTCCATCATCTCGCCTGCGTCGCCCTGCTTGAGCATGTCCTGGTTGTCCTTCATCATCGCGGATCCGGCGACCTTGGCCGCGTCGAGTCCGATCAGAAGGTTCGCTCCGTCGGGGATGTACTTCATGGCGTCGGCAACCGTGGCACCCGCAGCGGCTTTTTCTTCGCCAGCTTTGTCGCCGTCCTTGGCCTTGTCGCCGTCCTTGCCCTTCTCGCCCTTCTCGCCCGAGGCCGCAGCCTTCTTGTCTTCACCTTTGTCGCAGCCGGTGAGGGGGGCAGCCAGGAGTCCGAGCGCGATACCGATCGCCAAACGCTTCATGGGCGGGAGTGTCGCGGCATGCGCGGGCGGGGTCAACACCGTTTGTGGGGCCTGCAGCCGATCCTTGGATTGCACCAGCACCCCCGCTCCGCAGCGCCCTGGATCATCGAGGAAACGAAGGCCTCGGCAGTTTACCAGGCAGTTTGGGTTGGGG
>CAYGTG010000704.1:0-4866 GCA_964352485.1 uncultured Nannocystaceae bacterium
CGTATGACCCGTACGTGGACTGACGCATGCGGTGGAAGGCGCCGGCGCGGACTTGTTCGTTAAGGGCGTAGGGGTCGATCAGTGCGCCGCTCATGATGGGGCCATCAGTTCTTCAAGGCGGGCCGCTACGGCATCCGGCATTTCGGTGCCGTAGGAACAGCATCCGCAGCCGCTGTCTGAGAGCTTGTTCCCGTAAACGTGGAAGGCGTCTGCTTCATGGGCGATCCATTCGAGGATCTCGGTGTCGCTCATCTCTGCTTGTGGGGCACTCACGTCAGTGCTCCGATTGCTTGGTCGATGAATCCCTCGAGCGCTGTCTTCAATTCCTCAACGGCGGTGTCGCTGCTTGTCTCCGTCATGTAGAGGGAACGTTTGAGGGTTTTGAGTGGCAGAACGAGGGGTGTTTCATGACCGGTTTTGATCGGCGTCTCAGGCTCTCCCTGAGCACCATGCCCCTCGCCCTGCGAACTGACCCTGACCGCAATGTGGGCCAAGCGATCTCGGGTGTACGACTGGACCTGGTTGTCGGCCACCCATACCAAGAATTCACTGTCAGAGAGCATTTGCATGTGGCGGACGAAGCTCGGGGTGCTGATGATCCGTTCCGAAGGCAACATGCCTTCGGCTTGTCCTGCGATGCCGTCTCGAGTGGCGGTCATGATGCTTCCGCCAGCGGTTGCTCAGCCTCAACCTTGGACCGGCGCCGCTGACGAACCGGGATCCCCTGCGAGCGTGCACGACGAATAATCCAATCAACGTTCGACGTCGTGACGTCGTCGCCGAGGTGGCGGGCGATCCACGCCGCCGTGTACCCCTCCTCCCACAACCGAAGGATCTCGTCGTAATGACGATGAGCGACCGGTTCAGTGTTCGGAATTCGGGCGTCAGCGAGCTTCAACATCTTCGACACATACGCACGAGAGACACCCAGTTGCTCGGCGATCTCGGAACCGATGTAGCCCAGAGCGTTGAGTCGAAGGATCGACTTCAGTTTCTGATGCCGCGGGAACCCCAAACGCCCCGACGTGTACGACTCCGCAACCTCAGTTTGGGAGAGGCCGAGAAGGTCGGCGATGACATCGTCCTCAGTGCCTGCGGCGAAGAGCTGGCGGATGATGGCCAGCGTGTCCACCTGCGTCTCCGCAGAGGCCTCGGCGTCGATCGAGGGAGCCGGATGCTCAACCTCCACACCCAACTGCTCCAGGCGCTGCACGGCGTTCCAACGAACCGTCGCGATCACCGTGGTCGCTGACACCAACGCCTGAAGGAACTCAGCGTAATCGGATGACGGCCAGCCGGATTCGGAAACGGCGTGGTCGATCTGCGAGGCGTATGCGCCGTCGGGAATGAGCGGGATCGGTCGTGCAGGCATGCAGAACTCCATCTCTCGTGAGGTTTCGAGCGTCCGTGTCCTCGGGCTTGAGGCGTTTGGTGTGGACGGGAATGGGCTTGTTGGTTGGAACCGTAAACGTGAACCACTTGGAACTGCAAGAGGCACAGTAACCGTTAACCGGATTCAATCACTAGCCAAAATCGATCATTCAACAAGCAGGGAGCGGCATGAAAGAATCTGAAGAAATCTTGGGTGAACCAGCTTCAAAGCGGTGTACTAGTGTTGGCGGCAACCTGTTCTGCGAAACGTGCGGGCGTCGCCGCACCGGCACCGACGACATCTCATCCCGAATACTCGGCGGTCTCGGTCCCAACTCCAGTAACCATCGGATTCAAACGTTTCTTGAGACTGGCGACCCCAGCGTCATGGCATGAACGCGAAACGGCCGACCCCATCAGGGGCCGGCCGCATGCTCTTTCCCAACCACAGGGGAGAACTGCACGCACTAACGCGGGGTCAGGGCCGCGTTACTGCACTGAACCTCACGGTTCGCGTCGCCGTGAAAGCTCACGCTTATGCGCACGGGATCCAGGTTCATCGAACTCGTCAACGGTCTCGATACGGCGCCCCACCAACATCCCGGCCAGCACACTGAACCCCAAATAGGCGAGCACAGCCCACGGCCAAGTCACGCCACACGCTCGTGCTCGAGGAGCATCGCGTACCCGGACATCATCCGGGCACGCAACACCTGAGAGGTACGCATCTGTTCGGGTTCGACCATGTCCATCCGGTGCATGAACGCCACCGCATCGGACAGGAACAACAGTTGATCGGTCGTGAGCTCCACGTGCACGGACGCTGGCTGGCCGCTCATGACTCAACCCCCGTACCGTCACACGTCGTGCACGTCCACGCCGAATCCGAAGGGTCCTGCCCCGTGCCTCCGCAGTACGAGCAATGCTCGTTGTCGTCATCGCACAGAGTGCAACACCCCTCGTGGACGTCTTCACCGTCAGCATCAGTGTGACGCTCATCCCACCCGGTTTTGTCGAATAGTTCTCCGCATTCGTGGCATGGGGCCACGAGCAAAAGCAAGGTTTCCATCGTTTGTTCCTTTGTGGTTGGTGGCACTGACGCTCACCGGGAAACCTCTCGCCGTGAAGGCTCACGCCGAGAGGCAACCCGCTCAGAGTCAGAAAGCGGCCGTGTACTCACCCAACGGCGCCGAAACGCACACGTCCGGGCGATCAGCCTCAACCTCAGCGATGTGCTGCTCAGCGAAGTCAGAGAACAGCAATTCGAGCGAGTAGCCGTGGTCGGCGTACTCGGCGGGCATCATCGACTCGGCGTTGACGTAGTGGGGTAGGCGGCCGTTCGCCACCGACCGCAACCCATCCTCCAACGCCCATTGCTCCAACAGCCACCCGATCGCCTCGCAATCGGTCCAGTCGGTCCCCATGAGGGTGCGGGCGTGATGGGCGACAACGTCCGGCGACTGCGGACCACCGTCCACCCAACGTTTCGACAACCGCCGTACATCGGACTTCGACAACAGCTCTAGCCAGTCGTAGCCGGGTTGGGTGCGGTCATAACGGCGCCGACCCGAGCATGTGTCAATGCGGAGCGTCGGCCGGTCCGGGCGACGCATCACACCCAAAGCGTTATCGGACAACCAACGCCCATGACGTTCCGCCGCTTGCTTGCAGAGACGGCGGATATCGGCACGCATAGCGTGAGCGGGCGATTCCGAGCGTGCCACCAACGACACAATCACGTTCGGCGACCCGACAAAGATGATCGAATCAATCGACGGGTCATCCATCCAACCCGTAGTCATCGCCGTCAAGCCACGCTCGGGCCACCGGGCCCGAGCATCAGCCAACATGTGCACCACCTGATCCCGGTAGGTGCGGTCGCCGTAAGCGCACTGGATCGCCTCGCGAGTCATCGTCATGTCAGTCATGGGCGCCGCCTCTCGACAACGGCAACCACGCACATGCCGACGGCGAGCACGGTGAGGCCGAGAATCGGGAACCACAAAGCGGCGACCCATTCGGACAACGGATACCCAAGCACCGTCATGCCTCACCCCTCGGGTACACGGCGTGGTCTTCGCAAAAGAATCGGACAGCGTCCCAAGACAGCCGGTAGACCCATGAAGCGTCAGACTCGACAGCCTCACCGCACTCGTAACAAACGGTCCCCGTAGTCGGGACACCGCACCATGTGGCGAACGCTTCGGCGGTCATAGCGTTACCGTTGGACCTCGGATTTCCGTAGGTCGTGCTCATGACGGATCACTCATCCTGAAATGCGAGTCACCGAACTCATCACCGGCCGAGTGAGCGAACAACCACAACTCAGCGTCACGCTCTCGACCGAGCGAACGGAACAAGTCCGCCACCCTCTCAGCCTCATCACACGTGAGACCACGGGCCACACAGTCGGCGACTTCACCGTCTGCGAACAAGTCAGCGACACCGAGAACAGCGTCAGCGATCGATACGGCGCTCATGCGTGCACCTCCACCAACGAACGAGCCATGTCGGCCACGTGAGCGAACGGTTCACCCGGGACGTAGCACTGATACTCACGACGATCGTCGCCGTCGTCATCCATGCCCCATGAGTGGTGGAAGGTCAGAGACTGCACCCAGCCACCATCACGAACGTCCACGACCCATCGGGTCGTCGGTCCACCGACACCCGTTGTCATCTCGACGATGTTGCGGCCTGACGACGAGGACGTCATCACGTCCACCTCAAGAGCCCACGTGTCCAAAGCTTCGAACTCGTCGCCCAGTTTCTCGATGTAGTCCGCGAGCGCCTGAGCGTCGCTCTCGGCTGCAGAATGGATCTCTACTCGATGGTCAGTCATTGCTGTCTCCCTATCAATGGTGTGGTTGGGCAGTCCGTGGACTGCATGGAACTCGTCGAGTTCCCGGAATGGCAAGACTCACAATACCCAGTCACCAGTCAGTGTCAACCCCTCAGTCTCAAGTATTGATAACGGAAACAGATCAGGGCCATCACACACAGCGATGGGACACGGCGCCCAACCCAACCCAACACCCACACGGTGAAACACCAGCACCCACCACACGGGGCTCGGAGCGAGCCGTACTCGTTCCCACTCATTCTCAGTTAGTTGGTCTCTGGTGGTGCGCGAGGTGGGCACGACGCAAGGCGTGCACCCTCACGTGTACGCACAGGGCAGCACCGAGGCCACTCGGTGCACTGTTTCCCCTGGTGGCGAGGCTCTGGCCTCGCAACGCCGACCATTGGTCCATGACCATCGAGTCATCGATCGGTCATGTGGTCGTTTGCCCTACCAGCTAGAGGGCACCGGGGGACCCTGTCGACAATGAGTCGACGGGGGTCCATAAGGTCGGCGTCAGGTGTGGTGTGGTAAGGGTTCCTCGGTCCCGGTGGGGATCCTCGGTTACTCACACCACGGGGGTTGGGTTGGGAGGGACTCTGTCGCCGGATTCATGTCGATGAATGTCGGCGGGGTGGGTACTGGTTTTTGGT
>CAYGTG010000705.1:0-4865 GCA_964352485.1 uncultured Nannocystaceae bacterium
GGACGTCGAGTCGCATCATGAAGCGACGCGTGAAGAAGAACTTGAGGCCGCCGCCGAAGTGGAAGCCAAGGTCGACGTCGTTGCCGACCACATCGCTCCCGCTGGCAACCGCCAGCCCCGAGACGCCCGCCAATGCAAACGGGGTGATGCTCCAGCGCGCAACCTGAGCCACCAGGTGCCCACGAACCGCCCAGAGGTTGACCGACTGGCCAGCGTCGGTCTCGGAAGGCAGCCAGGCGCCCTCCCCCTCGAGACCCAGGAACCGGGCCGGATAGAAGCCGATCCTGCCCCCGACCTCGGGAGCCAAAGACGCCAGGGGCTTGAACCCCTGATCAGGCAGATCTTGATTGGGCTCGAACAGCTCGAGCCGAGGGTGCGGGAACATCAGGCCACCGAAGACGCCGAGCTCGAACATATTGCGCTCGGGCGCCCAGCGCTTGATCCAACGCTGGTCCTTGCGCTTGTTCGGATCCGCCGTGCCGTCCCCGTCGGCCGATGCAGAGCCATCGGCGCCTCCGAGCGAAACGCTTCCCGAGGCATCCGCGTCCCCTTCGGGGGCCGCCTGGGTCAGAGCAAGAGCGATGAGAACGGAAGTACTGGCAGTAAGCATGGCTGGTGCCCTCGAAGCACGCAGGATGGCAGGGCGGGCCCACACAACGAAATAAGGCGCGGGCCCGTCCTTGCGGGACGAAGGGTGCTGCGACCCTCATCACTGTGATGCCTGAACCGGCATACAGCCGCAAGGTGCTTCCCCGGCCGGTTTGGGGCGACTCCGCGCTGTAGGGGGAGGTGCTGCCTACGACGCCAGCGTCCGAAGCTCGCCCAGCAAGCAGGCACCCGCGGCCGTTGGGTCGGCATTTTCGAGCGTTTGAAGGCCCTCGCGATTCCCGGCCGCGATCGCCTCGAGGCGGCGGTCGAACCCGGGTCCCTCGCACACCCGGTGCCCCTGCTTGCGAAGGGAGCGATACAGCGACTCGACGGCCATGAACGCGTGCACCGCGAGAAGCACACCATGCAGGGGGCGCGGATCCGGCCGGACTGGAGACGAGAACAGCGGGTCGAACGCGTTGTGCAGCACGGGATCGATTTCGAGCAGCGCGTTGAGCTTGTTGTGGGAGAACTCGTGCACGATGGCCTCGAGCATCGTCATCGGCTGCGGGTGCAGCGTCATGTACGCCGTGCCGAGGTTCTCCTGAAAAGACGCAGAGAGGTGGCGGGAGTCGTCGTAGCCGACCGGGACGATCTGGTGCAGGGCGAGCTCGATCTCCGCATGCAGAGCCGGGAGCCCGACACCAATGAGCTCCAGGGCGCCCTGAAGACTCTCGACCCACACAAACTGCGGTTGGCCTCCGAGCGAGGTGCGGTTTCCGTCCTTGTCCGGATGGGCTTCGTGCATCGCAAGCGGACTGTCGTCAGCCCGGCAAAGCACCACCCCTGCCCCGAGCGGCTCGAACAGCGGACCGTGCTCATCCCGCGTCGTCACGCGGCCGCCGCGAACCCGCCCTCGTTCTCGCCACGAGGTGAAGGTGGCGTCCCGAATCACGGGGCCGATCCATGCCGACCCCAGTTCATGGGCGAGCACCGCCTGCAGCGACTCGCACACCGCGACGCGATCGATGTCCTCGCGCGACGCCTCGCGCAGGCACCGGATCCGGGTTCCGACGCCGGGCTGCCGCAGCACGCTGAACAGCGCCCCGGGGTCCGACTTCGCCAACGCTGCCACCGCGTCCCTGCTGGCCCCCCAGGTGCGGCACTGAGCCGGGGCCTCGAGCGAGAGAAGGTCGAGAACGGTCCGCCGGAGCGCTCTGGACCAGACCCCACGCAACGTCGTCGAGCCCGCCTTGGGAACGGTGAGGTCGTCCAACGCCAGGCCTTGGGCGTCGGGCCACTTCATCCGTCGGTCACCGGCTGCAGGGCGGAGAACCCGAACGCACGCACATGGTTGACGTGCACCCCCTCGCACGAGCCAATGTGCGTGCACGTCTTGCAACGCAGCGACTTCACCCGGTAGTCGGACTGCACATAGCGCCGAGCAAAGCGGAAGATCTCGAGTTCGCCCTGCGGGGTCATCATGGCCGCATCCAGGGTGGACGGCGTCGCGCGGGCTCGCTCCCCGGCGATACACGCCGGCACGCCCTCGACCGGAACCTCCAGCCTGAAGTCGCGAAAGAACCCGGCCAGCTCAACATCTTCGGATGCCGCGGTGGTGAGCCGGTCGTGGCTGGGCTGCACGATACATAGCCGCGGTGGCGCTTCGTCCAGCGACAGCAGCCATGGTGCAGTGGTCTTCGACAACGTGACCGCGACCTCGAACGTGGCGTCCATCGCGAGCAAGGTTTGTGCCTGCTTCGCGGTCTTGGCGATCACGCGCCTCACCGCAACGCCGCCCAGCGTGGCCTCGATGCCCGAGGGATCCTCGAGCTCGAGTTCGACCGCCTGGACCTGGAGTCCTTGTATCGCCCGCTGCGCTTCGGCCACCGTCGGCGCGACGATCCACGCGGTCTTGGCCGCCGCGACGTGGTGCGCGACGCTGGGGTAACGCACGGACGCGCCAGCCCCGATGACCTGAAGACGATGCCGGGCCTGCACATTGCCCGCTTGGGCCTCCTGCGCGATCTGGTTGCGCTCCTCGGTGCGTTTCTTGGTCGCCGGGTCGCCCCCATAGACCGGCTGCATCGACGCCTCGAACCCGGGCTCGAGGCGCACGCGTTCGTAGGACTGCTGCGCGATGGTTTCGCGAACCTCGTCGAGCCGATCGCACAGCGGCTCCAGGTAGCAGTGACGGCACCGATCCGGCTCGCGGCAGTCGAGCGGAATCCCCTTGTCGAGCAGCTGCGCATACTCTTCCTTGCGACCGCGCACCTCGTCGCCAAGCTTGTACGGATCCTGGATGAGCGACTCGTAGCCCTCGAGATGAGGGACCGGGAAACGATTGAGCCAGATGTGAATGTCGGGACGCTTGGAGTACTCGAACGCCTCGAGCAGAAATGGGCGCATCTCCTCCAGATCGTAGAAGAGGGTCTCTTTGCCTTCGGTATAGGCACGCCCGAAGGGAATCACGTGGAGCAGGTCGTACTCCTTGACGCCCATCGCGATGAACGTCTCCAAGATGTCGGGCAACACCTTGACGTTGCCCTTGTTCACGCAGACGTCGATGTTGATGATCGGCCGACCGTCGGCCATCGCGTTCTTCAGGCCCGTGACCTCCTGCTCGAAGGCGCCCTTGGTGCCGACCAACGCGTCGTGAACGCGCGCGTTGGGTCCATGGATCGAAAAGGTGATCTCCGACAGACCGGCATCGAGGCTGCGCTTGAGGAAGTCCGGGTAGGCGAACATGCGGCCGTTGGTGACGGTCTGCACCTTCCGATAGCCAGCCAGGGTTCCAAGCTTCACGAACTTGACGAAGTCGGGGTGGATCGTGGGCTCGCCCCCCGAGAGGATGAGCCGTTGCGCGCCCTTGCGCTTTCCGTCGAGGATCTGCGCCCGAATTTCTTCGCGGTCGCGATTGGTCCCGTCATGGGTATGCGAGTCGAGGCAGAAGATGCAGCGATCGTTGCAATCGTAGGTCAGGCGGACCCAATTGCGCTTTTCGTGGGCGGCCTCTTCGTGCTCCACGATCTTGGCGTCGGCCTGACTCACGCCATCGAGGATAGCCCACCGGGCGGGGTCGGCGGGCCTCGTGTCGGGGATGAAATTGCCGGTCCCCCCTGAGACCGCGTCATTGTTCGGGCCGATGGTGCGAACGAGTCGGCATGCTCAAAAACGTCTCTGTTCGTGTACTTCGCACCCTGGGGTCCCTCGCGTTGTCGACCGCTCTCGGGGCCACCGCGTGTGACGCTCCGGCCGAGTTTGAAGCTGCCCCGATCGTCCACCGAGACGCTGGCGATGCTCAGATCGTCCAAGCGTTGGCCCAGGATCCCGATTTCCTGGCTCTGATCGACGTCTCCGCGCAGCTCGCCGGCGAACTCTACGCCGCCCAGCGGACCCTCCCCGACGAGACCGTCGAGGCGATCGCGGTGACGATCAAGCACCCAAGCTTCGCCGAGACCACCGACCCCCCCACGCTGGTCGCGGACCTGGGCGGCGACCCTGCGCTTCTCGCTTCGGTGCAGAGCCTCTCCACCCAACTGCTCGTTCGCTACAACCTCAACGACGACTCGCCCCAGCGCGTCCGGGCCTTATTCGCGGCCGCACTTCAAGAAGAAGAGGCGCGCTCGCACCTGGACGGAGCGATCGAAAATGAACTGCACGACGTCGAAGGGGAGGTCGACACCTCGGTCGACGAGTGCGAAACCCTGTGCATTGCCGAGTACACCGTGCTGGCAACCATCGCGATCACGGCGTACATCGCCCAGCTGGTGGCTGCCGTCGCGGCCGGGCCCGCGGGGCCAGTGGTCGCCATCATCGCGCTCGCCGACTTCAACTGGGCCATGGCGACCGCACAGGGCCAGCTGAACGTGTGCATGGATGAGTGCAACGGCATCTTCTCGAACGAGTGCGGATCGGATCCAGACTGCGGCGTGGACGAGTACTGCTGGAAGGGCGTGCTCGGGTTCGGCGAGAACAGGTGCAAGCCTCTCAAGGACGAGGGCAAGGTCTGCTCTCGCGACAGCCAGTGCGACTCGGACTGCTGCAAGTTTCACTTCTGGTCCCACCCGGTGAGCCAGGTCTGCCGCCCCTCCGACCGCTGCAACTGACCTCTCGCATACGAGGCGCCGATAGCCTTGCCTGCGCTCTGCGCGACCGGCAAGGTCATCGGCGCTGCTGCGCCCGGCGGGGTCTGCTACAACAGAGCTTCGCCGAGCAAGAGGTTCGAACATGTCCGCCGCGATCATCATTGCCGCGTGGGTCGCCCTGGCCCCGCC